>DASQEJ010000089.1:0-3805 GCA_035633715.1 Actinomycetota bacterium
ACGTGGCCGAGCCCGAGGCAGTGCCCGTACTCCTGGCCCATGACGTTGTACATGTCGGCGTAGCTGAAGCTGCGGGTGAACATCTGGGAGTTGTTGACGATGCACGGCTGGCCGTAGAGCGCGAAGCCGAGCACGGGGCCCTTGTTCTCGTCGGTCACGACGAGGATGTCGGGGTCCTTCTCGTCCGGCAGCGTGTCTCGGCCGAGCACGTACACGTCGGCCCTGAAGCGCCTCTTGAGGGCCTTCGACCCGAACTTGCGGATGCCGTTGTTCCACTCCTCGATCGAGTCTTCCATCGCGCGGAGGTAGCTGTTCTCGAACGGGGTGACCTCGTTGGGGTCGCCGCCCGCGAGGGGGCCGTTGCCGTTGTACAGCTGGCCGTGTGACGGGGGTACGACGAAGACGGTCAGGCGCGTCTTGGTCCAGTGGTCCTGGGCGGGCAGCTCGTAGATCCCGTCCTCCTCGTGGTCCGCGAACGCGGTCGCGGGGACCACCCCGCCCAACACGAGCGTTGCCGCCACCAGACACAAGAGCTTGCGCATCGTTCCTCCCGAATAGTCCCGCCTCTGGGGCGGGGGTTCGCCGCAGGGCTGCCGTCACCTGCCGCGAGGGGGTGCGTACCATTCGTCAAGTGAGCTCCTTTCGCGCCCGCGCGGCGCTCGGTCTCCTGGCCCTGATCGCCGTCGCGGCCTATCTCGTGATCGTCGACCTCGGGATGCACGCGGGGCGGGTCCACCGCGGGGTCGAGGTCGCCGGGCTCGACGTCGGCGGGCTGACGGAGCTCGAGGCCTTCGACGCGCTGCGCGAGCGCCAGGAGCTGCTCGCGGAGACGCCGGTCGTCTTCATCTCACCCGGGTTCGACTGCAGGGTGATGCCGGCCGATCCGGGAGAGATCGAGGACGAGTCGATCCCCGACCTGGGCTGGAGCCCGCAGCCGTTCAACACCGCGCGGGACGCGATGGAGATCGGCCGTAACGGCGTGTTCGCGGGGCTCCGCGAGCGCGTCGAGGCATGGCTCGGCGGCGTCAGGATCGGTTGGGCCGGGACGGTCGACCCCGACAAGGTCGACGAGTTCCTCGACTACTGCGAGCGCAACGCCCGGGTGGTCGACGCGACGATCGACCGGGCGAAGTTCCGCTACCGGATCAGGCGCGCGGTCGTCACCTACCCGCGCTCCGCGGTGGACTTCAAGGTCCCGCTCGAGCGCAGCCCCGGCTAGCTAGGGCTGCGGATCCTCCGACGGAGCGGGCTCCTCGGACGGCGCCGGCTCCTCGGAGGGAGTGGGCTCCTCCGACGGCTCGGGCTCTTCGGTGGGGTCCGGGGTCCACAGCGGGCCCTCGTCCTGGTCTTTCTCGGGCTTCGGCGTAGGCGCCGGTTCCTCGGCGTCCTCCTCGGGCGCGGGGGTGGGAGTCGGGGCCGGCGTCGCGGGGACCGCCACGGGCGCGGCCGACGCCGTAGCCGGCGCAGGGGTCGGCGTGGGCTTGCCGGGCCGCTTCTTCTCCTCGACCCGCTCCCGGCGGGCCGGCTCGTCCGCCCCCGCCTTCGCCACGTCGTCGGGTCGCCCGGAGACGTACATGCTCCCGGCGAGCGCAAGGCCGAGCGACGCGACGAGGAGGGCCGGGACGAGCCACCGCTTCTTCAGGCGCGGCTCGTCGTCTCCCTCGTCCTCGTAGTACTCGTGCTCCTCGGCCTCGACCGGCGCGGCCGCAGGCAGCCACGTGGTGGAGGTGGAGTCGGCGGCTTCGAGCGCGGCCGCGAGCGCGGTCCCGTCGGGGGGCCGGGCCGACGCGTCCTTCGCGAGGCACGCCATCACGAGCGAGTCGAGATGCTGCGGAAGGCCTTCGACCCGCGCGCTCGGCGGGACCGGCGGCTGCTCCACGTGCGCGATCGCGATCGCCATGACGTTGTCGGCGTCGAACGGCGGCGAGCCGGTGAGGAGCTCGTACAGCACGGCCCCCAGCGAGTACACGTCACTGGCAGCGGTCACCGGCCGGCCGGACGCCTGCTCGGGCGAGATGTAGTGGGGAGAGCCGATGGCGGCTCCGGTCGCGGTCAGCTTCTCGGACGGCGCCGACGACGCGATCCCGAAGTCGGCGAGCTTCGGCTCGCCCGTCTCGTCCAGCAGGATGTTCGCGGGCTTGACGTCGCGGTGCACGAGGCCGGCCAGGTGTGCCGCCCCCGCTCCGCGAGCCGCTCCGGCGACTATCTCGGCCGCCCGCTCGGGGAGCATCGGCTGACCGGTCACGTCGGAGAGCGCGCCGCCCGGCACGCACTCCATCACCAGGTAAGGGCGGTCCTCGAAGTCGCCGAAGTCGAGCACCGACACGACGTTCGGGTGCGAGATGCGGGCGACGGCCTGCGCTTCCGAGAAGAAGCGAACGAGGAACTCGGGGTCGTGGCAGAGGTTGGCCGCCATGAACTTGATGGCGACGTCGCGCTCGAGCCGCTCGTCGTGCGCGAGCCAGACTTCCGCCATCCCGCCGCGGCCAAGTGGCTCGATCAGCCGGTACCGGTCCTGGACGCGCTCCTCCGCCTTCACGGAAGGTGATCTTTCCCAGGCGACGCCGAGGGAAACTCTCCGTCGCCGAGGGGTGTCAGCCCGTGACGGGCGCGCCCCTAGATCCTGATGCGGCAGGCGTACCCGAAGTCGTCGAGAGGCGAGCCCGTCGCCGGGAGGGTCGCCCGCCACTCGTCGAGGATCGGCGCCTTCACGGTCGGCGCCAGCCGTCGTGCGCAGCGCTGCCCGGAACACGCCTTGCCCGAGGCCGACAGCGGCCCCTTCGTGGGCCGGTCGAACTCCAGGACGTCGATGCCGTGGGTCGCGTCCAGCACGTACAGCACACGGCCGCTACGGTCCGTCGGCGGGAAGTACGCGACCCACGTCATCGCGGTCGGCGGGATGAAGTAGCCGACCTGACGGACGGCGCCGGGCTTGCTGACGTCGAGGATCCTCAGCCCCTGCTCGTACCAACCCTGGGCGATCACGTTGTTGCGATGGTCGAAGTAGTGGGCCGAGCACATCGCGGCCGCGTTGGCGGTGTCGGCGAGCAGCTCGGTCTCCCACGCGTCCATCAGCGTCATGTCCTCGCCGTTCGGGGTGCCGTCGGCCTTCAGCGGCAGCTTCCACGTCTCGAACGACCCGGCGCCGCGGCAGCCGGGCCGCGTGTAGTCCTCCTCCGTCACGTAAACGACGCCCCGCTTCACGCGCAGCGAGTTGTGGAGCACGAAGTCGTTCGGCTTGTCGCCGTCGCCGACGCCGAGCTCGTCGAGATAGGTGCTGTTGCCCGTCGGGTCGGTCTTCGCAACGGCCCGGCCGAGGCTCGTGCCGTCGTACGACGCCGGCAGCTTGTAGGCGACCGCGCCTCCGAAGCCGACGACCCATGCTAGGCCCTGCTTGTCGACCTGGACGTCGTGCGTGGCCACGCCTCCACCGGCCGGCGTCTCGAACGTGCCCATGTCGACGGGGGCCGCGGGATCGCGGAGGTCGATCACCTTGATGCCGTCGACGTCGGTGACCCACGCGAACTTGCAGTCGAGGATGCAGCTCGCGGTGTGGCCGGGCCCGCCCTCGACCGGGTTCCCGCCCATCGGGAACGGCGTGAGGATCGCAGGCGCCGCCGGGTCCGAGACGTCGATCACGTACAGGATCCCGGTGCTCTCCGCCGCGTCGTTGCTGATCAGCAGGATGTCGCCGCCGAGGTCGACGTCTTCGTTCTCGAAGTGGGGGAGCGGGAGCCGCCCGACCTCTTGCGGGGCGCGCGGGTCGGAGACGTCGTAGATCGTGAGGCCCGTGGACGCCGTCGCG
>DASQEJ010000090.1:0-1861 GCA_035633715.1 Actinomycetota bacterium
CCTTTATGACCATGGCGAGCTGCTGGGGCTCGATGGGGGCGGGGAGGTAGCCGACGGAGTCGCGCGCTATCTCGCCGTAGTAGTCGAAGCAGGCCGCCACCCACGTTACCTCGTCCCGGTTCTCGATAAACGGCTTGCCGCCCTCGCCGGTCATGATCCCGGCAAGCTCGTCCGCGTGACCTCGCAGCTTCGCGGAGATCTCGTGAAAGACCTCCGCCCGGTCGAGCCCCGCGAAGCCCCGCCACTCCTCGAAGCCGCGCTTCGCCTTCTCGGCCGTCTTGTCCAGCTCCGCGGAACTGGTCGTCGGGATCTCCTCTATGCTCTCTTCCGTCGCCGGGTTGACGACGGACAGCCGTCCGTTCTGTGCCAATTCTCCTCCGTTACCTCTGGTAGACGACGAAAGACGTCGCGTGTCCGACCTTGTCGTAGAGCGAGCGGGCCGGGGCGTTGTACTGCTGGGTGTGCCAGTAGACGCGGTCCGCGCCCCGACGGTCGGCCTCGGCGTAGACACCCTCTATCAGGAGCTGCCCGGCCCCCGAACCGCGGCCGCCGCGGGAGACGAAGAGGTCCTCCAGGTAGCAGTAGGTCGCGGTTGTCCAGGTCGCCGGGTGGAAGACCGCGTGCGCCAGCCCGACCGGGCCGCCGTCGTCGTCTTCCGCCAAAAGGCCGAAAAAGCCGTCGGCGCCCTCGCAGAGGCGCCCGAAGGTCGCCTGTGTCACCTCATCGGCCGGTTCGTTTCGGTAGAAGGCGTTGTAGCCGAGCCAGAGGGGGAGCCAGGCCTCGCGGTCGGCTTCGCGGATGGGGCGGACGGTCGTCAGGGCTCTCTCCTAATCTCTCGCATTCTCAGTCGTTCTCCTTGCGCACCAGGAGGCGGCTGCCGCCGAAGATCAGGAACAGCGTCGCGACGAGGACAACCGTCGAGAGGGCGTTGATGACGGGGCTGACGCCGAACTTGATCATGGAGTAGATCTTAAGCGGCAGCGTGCTGGATCCCACCCCGCTTATAAAGTACGTGATGACGAAGTCGTCGAACGAGAGCGTGAACGCCAGCAGGCCACCCGCCATAACGCCTGGCAGGATCAGGGGCAGCGTAACGCGGAAAAACGTCTGCACAGGGCTCGCGCCGAGGTCCTGGGCGGCCTCCTCGACCGAGCGGTCCATCCCGGCGAGCCGGGCGCGCACGACTATGGTGACGAATGAGATGGTGAACGCCACGTGGGCTATCACGATGGTCGTGATGCCGAGCTGGAAGCCGACGGCCACGAAAAAGACGAGCAGGCTCACCCCGACCACGATCTCGGGCATCACCGTCGCGGCGTAGATCGCCGTGTCGGCGACCGACTGGCCCCCGAAGCGGTGGCGCGAGAGGGCGAGCGCCGTCAGCGTTCCTATGACGGTCGCGATGAGCGTCGCGATGACGCCGACCGTGAGCGACGTCCTGAAGGCCTGGAGTATCGTCGGGTCCCCCAGAAGCTGCCCGTACCACTCGAAGGAGAACCCCGTCCAGATCTGTGTGCTGCGCGTCGAGTTGAACGAGAAAAAGATGAGGACGGCTATGGGCGCGTAGAGGAACACGTAGACTAGCGCCGAGCCGAGTAGGAGGAGCCAGTCCGGCAGCCCGGTCAGCGTCCCCTTGCGGGAGCCCCTGGTGGTCGCGGCCATCTAGACCCCCTCCAGCTTGTCCGTGCCGACGCGGCGGATGTAGAACATGATGGCGACTAGCAGGAGGACGCCGAGGATCACCGAGAGGGCGCTCCCGAAGGCCCAGTCGCGGGACTGGAGGAACTGGTTCTGGATCAGGTTCCCCGTCATCACCGTGCGCGAGCCGCCGAGCAGATCGGGGATAACGAACTCCCCGGAC
>DASQEJ010000091.1:0-5108 GCA_035633715.1 Actinomycetota bacterium
CACGGTCCTCGACGCGGTGAAGGCGACCGGCGCGGTCTCGGACGCCGACTTCCCGAGGCTCGTCGGGCGGATCTCGTTCTTCTGCAACGCGGGGATCCGCTTCGTCGAGGAGACGTGCAAGATGCGCGCGTTCGGGCGGATGTGGGGCCGGATCGCACAGGAGAGGTACGGCGTCGACGAGGAGCGCTACCGGCGCTTCCGCTACGGCGTGCAGGTCAACTCGCTGGGGCTGACCGCGGCGCAGCCGGAGAACAACGTCTACCGGATCCTGCTCGAGATGCTCTCGGTGACGCAGTCGAAGGACGCGCGGGCGAGGGCCGTGCAGCTGCCCGCCTGGAACGAGGCCCTCGGGCTCCCCCGCGCGTGGGACCAGCAGTGGTCGCTCCGGGCCCAGCAGATCCTCGCCCTCGAGACCGACCTCCTCGAATACGAGGACGTCTTCAGGGGATCGCACGTGATCGAGGGCCTGACGGACGAGATCGAGGCGGGCGCGACCGAGGAGCTGAGCCGGGTGCTCGACGCCGGCGGCTCGGTCGAGGCGCTCGGCTACATGAAGGAGCGCCTCGTCGCCTCTCACGCAGAGCGGCGGCGGGCGATCGAGAGCGGCGAGGAGACCGTCGTCGGCGTGAACGAGTACGTGGACACCGAGCCCTCTCCTCTCGTCGCGGGGCTCGACGTGATGGCCTTCGAGAAGGTCGACCCCGCGGCGGAGGCCGCACAGATCGAGCAGCTCACCGAGTGGCGTGCGAAGCGGGACGCGGCGGCCGTGCAGAGGGGGCTCGACGGGCTCCGCCGGGCGGCCGAGTCCGGCGACAACCTGCTGCCCCCGTCGATCGAGGCCGCCCACGCCGGCGTGACCACCGGCGAATGGGCCGACGCGCTCCGTGAGGTCTTCGGCGAGTACCGGGCCCCCACCGGCGTGACGTCGAACGTCTCGGCGGGGGTCGCGGGGATCGAGCGGGCCCAGCGCGCGGTGTCGGCCGCCGCTACCCGGGCGGGCGTCGCGAAGCTGCGCATGCTCGTGGCGAAGCCCGGCCTCGACGGCCACTCGAACGCCGCGGAGCAGGTCGCCGTCAGGGCGCGGGACGCGGGCTTCGAGGTCGTCTACCAGGGGATCCGCCTGAGCCCCGAACAGATAGCGCGCGCCGCGGTCGAGGAGGACGTCGACGTCGTCGCGATCTCGATCCTGTCGGGGGCGCACAACCTGCTCGTGCCGGACGTGATCGACCTGCTGAGGGCCGAGGGCGTCGACCCGCAGGCGGTCCCGGTGATCGTCGGAGGGGTGATCCCGGACGACGACGCGGCGAAGCTCGCGGAGCTCGGCGTCGCCCGCGTCTACACGCCGCGCGACTACGACATGACCGGGATGATCGCCGAGATCGCGGACCTCATCCCGGCGCGCTCGTAACCCCGATGAGGATCCTGTTCCTCGGGGGCGGCCGCTCTCCGGAGGAGCTGTTGGGCGAGGCCGTCGCCGGCGCGACCGTCGAGACCACCACCGGGCTCGGCGAGAGTCTCCGCCGGCTAGACGAGGCCGAGTTCGACGTGATCGTGGTCGACCTCACCGTCGGGACCGTGACCGACCCGGTCCCCGCCCTCGGCGGCGCGGCCCCCCGCACGCCGGTCGTCGTGCTGACGGGGGCCGGCGACGAGGACGAGGGGTTGCGCGCCATCCGCGCAGGCGCCCAGGACGACGTCGCGCTGGAGGGCCCGCCCGAAGACGACCTCCGCCGGAGGCTCCGCTACGCGGTGGAGCGCAAGCGGCGGGAGCAGGGGCTCGCGCGCCACGCCCACTACGACCCGCTGACCGACCTCGCGAACCGGGCGCTGTTCCGAGAGCGCCTCTCCCAGGCCCTCGCCCGCGCGGACCGCACGGGCCGGGTCGTCGCGGTGCTGTGGCTCGACCTCGACGGGTTCAAGGCGGCGACCGACGGCTGGACGCGGGAGCAGTCGGACGAGCTGATCCGTCAGGCGGGTGTGCGCCTCCACCGGTCGGTGCGCCAGGTCGACACCGTGGGCCGCCCCGCCGGGGACGAGTTCACGATCCTGCTCGAGGGGCTCGGCCGCCCGGAGGAGGCCGAGATCGTCGCCCGCAAGATCACGATGGCGCTCACCGAGCCGCTGACGAAGGAGCCGGAGGTGACGCTCTCGGCGAGCATCGGCATCGCCTGGTACCCGGAGAGCTCGGGCGAGGACCTGCTCCAGAACGCGTTCTCGGCGCTGCGGGCGGCGAAGCGCACCGCGAAGGGGAGCTTCCGCTTCCACGCTTGAACAGGGATTCCCGTGAGTCGGTCGAACCCGTAACCAACGACTGACCCCGAGCACAAACGGAGGATCCCCAGTGAGAAAGATCGTGTGCCTCGCAGCCGCCCTGCTGATGGCGGTGGCCGGTGCGGCCCACGCGTCGCCGGACGTAGCGGCCGACCTCGGCCCTTCGGCGGGCGGGATCTCGTCCGACAACGTCGAGTTCGTCAAGAACATCCCGCTGTCGATCGACGGCGTCGGGGGCCGCGTGATCGGCGACTACTTCTACACGAACGACCAGAACAAGGTCATGATCTTCGACATCACGGACCCGCTGAACCCGGAGATGACGGGGTTCGTCCCGATGCCCCAGGAGGTCCTCTACTCCCGTGAGGACATCGACGGCAACGGCGACATCCTCGTCGTGCCGAACACGGTCATCCCGAACCCGGGCGAGACCGACGCCGGCAAGGCCGCCGGCTCGACCTACATCATCGACGTCGAGGACAAGTCGAACCCGACGATCATCGCCCAGCTGAACGGCTCCGAGCAGCACACGATGAGCTGCATCCTCGACTGCAAGTGGGTGTACGGGTCGGACGGCAACATCATCGACCTCCGCGACCCGACGAAGCCGAAGCTGATGAAGGAGCGTTGGGGCGACGGCCTCGTCGCCCAGGGCGGCCACGACGTGACCGAGGTCGCGCCGGGTCTCGTCCTCACGTCGACCCAGCCGATGATGCTCCTCGACGCTCGCAAGGACCCGCGTCACCCGAAGCTCCTCGCCAGCGGCATGAACCTCGACGGCCGCTTCATCCACTCGAACGTGTGGCCGAACAAGGGCCGCGACAAGTTCTTCCTGGCGGGCGGCGAGACCAACAACCAGGTCCGCTGCAACGAGCGCAACGGCGCCCTCATGACGTGGGACGCGTCGAAGTGGAAGAAGACCAAGACGTTCACGATGATCGACGAGTACCGCATGGTGAACGGCACCTACACCGACGGCTCGCCTGCGGTCAACGCGGTCGGCTGCTCGTCGCACTGGCTCGAGGCGCACCCGGACTTCAACGGCGGCGGCATCGTCGCAGGCGCCTTCTTCGAGCACGGCACGCGCTTCGTCGACATCAGCTCCAAGGGACAGATCAAGGAGATCGGCTGGTTCATGCCGCACGGCGGCTCGACCGGCGCCTCCTACTGGATCACCGACGAGATCTTGTACTCGGTCGACTACACGCGGGGGATCGACATCCTCCGCTTCACGGGGGAGTAAACGACATGAGGAAGCTGGCCACGGTGGTAGCGACCGGAGCTCTGCTCTTCGGTCTGGTTGCAGGCGCTCACGCAGGCGCGCCGGTGAAGACGTGGGAGGACCCCGCGAACGACGCGGGCAACACCGAGCAGGGCGTTGCTCTGCCGCCCGCGACGGCCGCAGGCCTGGACCTCGTCAGCGGCACGATCGCGAAGTCGGGCAAGGACGTCGAGTTCGCGGTGACGCAGGCGGCGATGCCCCCCACGGGCAGCGCGGGTGAGGCCTTCCGCCTGTTGTGGCACATCAACGTCGACGGCGAGCCCCTTCGCTTCACGGTCAAGAGCCTCGACGTCGGCAAGCCCGACGCGGTCGCCCAGGCGGGGACCGAGAGGGTCGGCCAAGTCTACCAGGGTGTCGCGCGGCTCGAGGTGTGCTCCGAGTCGACGACCGGGATCACGTTCGTCAACTGCAACGCCACCGAGTACTTCGGCGCCACGTTCGACGCCGCGACCGCGACCGTGACGTGGAAGGTCCCGCTCGCGTCGCTGAAGGCGAAGACCGGGAGCCTGATCTCGGGCGGCACGCACGCCAACGGGTCGAGCAGCTGCATGATCTGCTGGGTCCCCCACTACGGCGAGCGCTCGCTCACGCCCACGACCGTCATCGACAACGCGGTCCAGACCATCACTTACAAGGTCCCGAAGAAGTAGGAGCCGGCCGCGCGACGTCGAACCACATCGTGTCGGACCAAATGATCGCTAGGCAGGAGCCAAAGACAATGCGCAAGATCGCAAGCTTCGTCGTAGCAGGAACGCTCGTCCTCGGGCTCGTCGGCAGCGCGCACGCCGGCAGCGCCACGACCGTGTTCGAAGACCCCGCGAACGACGCCGGCGTCACCGACCAGAGCGTCGCCGTCCCCGCCGCCACGGTGGCCGGGCTCGACCTCGTGTCGGGGCAGATCGCCAAGTCGGGCAAGGACCTCGAGTTCACCGTCACGCACGCCGACATGCCGGACAGCGGCAGCATCGGCGAGGGCTTCCGCCTCCTGTGGCACATCAACGTCGGCGGGAACGAGTACCGCTTCTCGGTCAAGAGCCTCGACGTCGGCAAGCCCGACGTGATCGCCGGCGACGGCCAGGACCGTCTCGGTCAGGTCTACCAGGGCGTCGCTCGTCTCGAGCAGTGCGTCGACGAGGCGCTCCCCGCGGTCCTCACGCTCGTCAACTGCAGGGTCAGCGAGATCTACGGCGCGACGTTCGACGCCGCTGCAAGCACCGTCACGTGGAAGGTCCCGCTCGCGTCGCTGAAGGCCAAGACCGGCACGACGATCGGCGGCGGCACCACCGGCGCAGCGAACACGAACTGCCAGATCTGCTGGGTCCCTCACTACGCCGAGCGCTCGCTCACCCCGCGCACGATCATCGACGCCGCGGTGCAGACGGTGACGTACAAGGTCCCCAAGAAGTAAAGCCACACCCTTCCGGTATCTTCATCAGGAGCCCCTTCGGGGGCTCCTGTTCATTTGGACATGGGTTTCTCGGGGCGGGCGCGGGAGGGTCGTTGGCTTTCAAGATCGGCGTCGGGTTGTTCACCGGACAGGTCCCGCGCGGCTCCG
>DASQEJ010000092.1:0-2102 GCA_035633715.1 Actinomycetota bacterium
CTAGTGGGCGAGGGGGGATTTGAACCCCCACACGCTTGCGCGCACTGGCACCTGAAGCCAGCGTGTCTGCCATTCCACCACTCGCCCGGGGGCCGGGCTCCTTGCCCCGGCTCCCGTCAGCCTAGCAAGGGGTGACGAACCGCCGCGCGGGCATAATCGTCGCCTATGGGTGTCGCCAAGAGCATCGAGCAACGGCTCGAGGGGCTCGTCGAGGGGTTCTTCACGAAGGTCTTCCGTTCCGGGCTCCAGCCCGTCGAGGTCGGCCGGCGGATCCTGCGCGAGATGACGGGCGGCAAGACCGTCTCGGTCAACCGGATCTACGCCCCCAACGAGTTCCGAGTGTGGATGAGCTCCGACGACTACTCGAAGTTCTCCCAGATGGAGGCCGGGCTACAGCGCGAGTTCTCGGAGCTCGTGATCGAGCAGGCCAAGCAGGAGCGGTGGAACCTGATGGGCATCCCCCGGATCACGTTCCACGAGGAGGAATCCATGGGCCGCGGCGAGCTACGCGTCGAGGCCTCGTTGACGGCGGACGCGGACGCGCCGTCGGGGGTCTACACGCGAGAGCCGCGCGCCGGCGAGGAGTCGAGCACCCGCGCGGTCTCGTCGGACACCGCCGGCCGCCTCGGGCTCGACGGGTCGGGCGCGAAGCTCGTCGTCATCGGCGAGTCGGGTGACGAGGCCGAGACGATCTCGATCACGAAGGACCCGGTCGTCATCGGACGCATGTCGACGAACGACGTCGTTCTGTCGGATCCGAACGTGAGCCGGCGCCACGCGGAGCTGCGCCGCGCGGGAGGACGGTGGCTGCTCGTCGACCTCGGGTCGACCAACGGGACGAGCGTCAACGGGAAGCTCGCGCGCGAGCACGAGCTCAGCGACGGCGACCGGCTGACCTTCGGCAGCACGAAGATCCGCTTCGAGACGGGGGCCTGACGTGCCGGACCTCGTACTGCTCATCCTCAAGTACGTCTTCCTAGCGATCCTGTGGATCTTCGTCGCGAGGGCCGTGCGGGCGGTGCTGATCGAGCTGCGCCCCGCGAAGGCCGCGAGCCCGGCCGGCCCCCGCGCTGCTCCCGTTCCCTCTCAGCCCCCCTCGCGCAAGACCAAGAAGGCGCCCGCCAAGGCCGTCGTGATCGAGGGGACGACGTTGAAGGGGAAGTCGTTCCCGTTGAGCGGCGAGCTGACGATCGGGCGGTCGGAGCAATGTCACGTACACGTCGAGGGCGACACCTACGTGTCGACCGTGCACGCGCGCATCTTCCAGAGAGACGGCTCCTATATGGTCGAAGACCTGGGCTCTACTAACGGCACGTATCTGAACCGGCGGCGGATCACGGCCCCGGCCGAGCTCCAACGGGGGGATCTCGTCAAAGTCGGCAAGACCGTGCTGGAGATGCGCAAGTGAACGTCGCCGTCGGCGCACAGACCGACGTCGGGCGCGTCCGCAAGGGCAACGAGGACTCGTATCTCCTCGAGGCGCCGATCTACGCGGTCGCGGACGGCATGGGCGGCCACATCGCGGGCGACGTCGCGTCGGCAACCGCGGTCTCGGTCATCGCCGACGGCATCGACGGCGGGAAGCCGCGCGAGGGCACGGCGCTCGCCGACCTCGTGAGCCGCGCCAACGACGCGATCTGGGACAAGGCGCGCTCGGACCCCTCGCTGCGCGGGATGGGCACGACGTGCACGCTTTTGATGATCGAAGGTGACGTCGCGCACATCGCCCACGTCGGCGACTCCCGCGCGTACCTGCTGCGCGACGGGATGTTCCGTCAGCTCACCGAGGACCACACGCTCGTCGAGCGCATGGTGCGCGAGGGCCGGCTCTCGGCCGAGGAAGCCGCGAACCACCCGCAGCGGAGCATCATCACGCGAGCCCTGGGCGTCGACGCGAACGTGCAGGTCGACGTGCTCGAGGAGGAGCTCTCCGAGGGCGACCGCATCCTGCTCACGTCCGACGGGCTCACCTCGATGGTCGAGCCCGAGGAGATCGGACGCGTGCTCGAGGCCGAGGAGGACCCACAGGCTGCGGCCGACCGCCTCGTCGAGATGGCGAACGACGCGGGAGGCGAGGACAACGTCACGGTGCTCGTCCTCCA
>DASQEJ010000093.1:0-3902 GCA_035633715.1 Actinomycetota bacterium
ACGACACCTGGCCCGGCGGCCACCGGCTGCGCGAGCTCGTCCCCTGGTCGGTCGAGCGGGCCGCCGCGGTGATCGTGCCGACCAAGGCGATCGCCGACGAGGTCGCGGTCCGGCTGCGCGTCCCCGAGTCGAAGATCCACGTGACGCCCGAGGGGGTGGCCCCGGTCTTCTTCGGGACCGGGGCGCTCTCGGGGGCCGCGCTCGGCGCCCTCGGGATCCCCGGCCCCTACGTCCTCGCGGCCGGCACGATCGAGCCGCGCAAGAACCTCCCGACGTTGCTGGCGGCGTGGCGGAGGGTCGCCCCGGACCTCCCCGGGTGGACGCTCGTGCTGGCGGGGCCGAAGGGCTGGGGGCCGGAGCTGCCGGAGACGCCCGGCGTGTTGCCGATCGGTTGGGTGGGCGACGAGACGCTGCCCGGCCTGCTCGCGGCGGCCGAGCTCTTCTGCTACCCGTCCCACTACGAGGGCTTCGGGCTCCCTCCGCTCGAGGCGATGGCGGCGGGCACCCCTGCGATTGCCGGGCGGTACTCGGCGGCCCCCGAGGTGCTCGGCGACGCGGCCTGGCTCGTCGATCCCGGCGACGCCGACGCGTTCGCCGAGGCCCTGAGGACGCTTGCCACGGACACGGCGCTGCGCCGGTCGTACGTCGTCGCGGGAAAGGCCCACGCCGCGGGCTACACCTGGGAGCGGACGGCCGCGACCACTATCTCCGCCTACCGTTCAATCTCTTAGGGGCGTTTGTCGAGAGAGTCGGGGTGAGCCTTATCTACGCACGTCTACGGATGGCCGTTATGTCCGCTTCGAGGGAACATGTCGCGATGCGCCGCTTTGCCGCTCTGCTCGCGCTCGCCCTCGTGGCGGCGCTCGTGCCCGTGTCGCCCGCGCTCGCCGAACGAACGGTGACGATCACCGGCGGGGGCTGGGGGCACGGCATCGGCATGTCCCAGTACGGGACGCTCGGCCGGGCCGAGCGCGGCGACGGCCACAAGGAGATCCTCGAGCACTACTACTCCGGCGCCCAGGTCAGCACGGTCCAGCTCCCCGGCCACATCAGAGTCGGTCTCCTCCAGGGCCGCTCGGCGATCTCGGTCACGACCGAGGAGCACCGCGACGGCGGCGGCAAGGCCGTGTTCAAGGTGCAGGGCAGCCGGGGCGTGATCGCCGAGGGCGGCGCCGGGACGACGTTCCGGGTAGAGGCGAGCTCGACCGGGGGCATGCGTCTGTTCCGCAACGGCACCCAAGTGAAGAAGGACGGCAAGAGGGTGTTCGGCGACGCGTCGCACCGTCTCCTACTCGTGTACGAGAAGCACGGCACGAGGATCGACCCGGCGGACAAGGGCTACGACTACGCGTTCGGCCGGATCGACTTCGGGACGTACAAGACGGACGGCTGCTCCGCCGGCTACTGCACGCGGATGGTCGTGCAGCTGTCCATGCAGAAGTACCTCTACGGCCTCGGCGAGGTCCCGTCGTCGTGGCCGCACGCGGCGCTGCGCGTGCAGTCGATCGCGGCCCGGACGTACGCCTACGCGAAGCTGAGGCAGACGCCGAACCAGGACCGCTACCCGTGCGACTGCGCGGTCTACGACTCGACGATCGACCAGGCCTACAGCGGCGACGGCAAGCGCCTCGCCTCGGCGCAGTGGTGGGACGACTGGCAGGGCGCGGTCGACGACACGAAGGGCCAGGTGATCCTCCACGCGGGCAGCCCGATCACCGCGCTCTACTCGTCTTCGTCCGGCGGGCACACGGAGAACAACGAGAACGTGTGGGGAGGCACGCCGCTGCCGTACCTCCGCGGCGTCCCAGACAGGCCCGACTCCGTCGCGTCGAACCCGAACCACGAGTGGGACCCGAAGAAGATGTCGTGGTCCGAGTTCGGCAAGAAGCTCCACGCGGAGTACGGCGTGGGGCTCCCGCTCGAGGAGTTCGAGGTGGTCGGGCCGCGCGGCGTCTCCGGCCGCGTCACCCCGGTCAACGAGACGACGAACCGCGGGGGCGTGAGGATCAGGGGCGCCGACAAGACCGTGCGCGTCGACGGCTGGGACTTCCGCAACGACTTCGGGCTCCTCGACACGCTCTTCTACGTGAAGATCGAGACCGAGGTCGGCCAGAACATGAAGCGCAAGTACCGCGCACTGGATGGAGCGCCCGGCGCCGCCAAGAACGAGCCGTACCCCGTGCCGCGCGGATGGAAGACGCCGCGGGGCTGGGCGCAGGACTTCCAGGTCGGCCGGATGACGTGGAACAAGTCGCTGAAGCGCGCGCTGTGGCAGTGGGGCGCGGTGCTCACCGCGTACGACAAGCTCGGCCGCGAGAAGTCCGGCCTCGGCCTGCCGACGTCCGACGTGTGGGGGCCGGGCGCGTACCGCGGCGCCTCGTACGACGACGGCGACATCCTGTGGTCGAAGGAGACGGGCGCACGCTCGGTCCGCGGCGCGTTCCGCACGGCGTATCGCCGCAACGACGGCGCGAAGGGCCCGCTGGGGCTCCCGACCGGTCCCCAGACGAAGGCGAAGTCGTTGCCGAACGGGGGCCGGCGTCAGCGCTTCGAGGACGGCTCGCTCTACCTCAACCCCCGCTCCGAGGCGGTGTTCGCGCTGTGGGGCCGCGTGGCGACTCGCTACCGCAAGATCGGCGAGGCGGGCTCGGCGTGCGGCTACCCGACCGAGCAGCTCGTGACGTCGGGCAAGGCCGCGACCGGGACGTTCGAGAACGGCGTGATCACGTGGACCGAGGCGGCCGGGGTCCAGGTCGCCTGCGGCTAGGACACTTAACGCCCCCTTAGACTCGCCCGCATGGCTCTCGAGGTACCGCCTCCCGAAGCGATCCCCGTAATGGCGGGGCCGGAGTCGCGTACGTCCGGGATCATCTCGATCGTGCTCGTCGTCGTCAGCGTCGGGTTCGCGGTCGCAGGACAGCTGACGCTCAAGGCCGCGATGGATCACATCGGCCGGATCGGGTTCGAAGAGGTGTCCGAGCCGCTCGAGACGATCGGCAAGGCGGCGCGGGAACCGCGGCTGTGGGCCGGGCTCTTCTTGTTCGGGGTCTCGTCGCTGTTCTGGCTCGTCGTGCTGTCGCGGGTGCCGCTGTCGGTGGCCTATCCGTTCGTCGGCATCTCCTACATCTTCGTCGTGGGGTTCGCGCGCTACGTGCTGCACGAGCACGTGCCGGCGTCGCGCTGGGTCGGGGTCGCCGTCGTGGCGTTGGGGATCGCGATCATCGGGCTCTCGTTCAGGCGCGTCTCGGGCGACCCGCTCTAGCTTCGTGAAAGCGTTGCTCCTGGCGGGCGGCTTCGGCACGCGCCTGCGTCCGCTCACGCTCACCAGGCCGAAGCCGATGCTTCCCGTCCTCAACCGGCCGCACATCGCGCACGTCTTCGACCTGCTCCAGCGCCACGGCGTCGACGACGCCGTCCTGCTCACGTCCTATCTCGCCGAGACGTTCGACTACCTCGTCGCCGACGCCGCCGCCCGCGGGATGCGGCTCGAGGTCAGCCAGGAGACGGAGCCGCTCGGCACCGCCGGCGCGCTCAAGCACGCGCAGGCGTTCACAGGGGGCGAGACGTTCCTCGTGTTCAACGGCGACGTGCTCACCGACGCGGACATCGGTGCGCTCGTTGGGATTCATCGCGAGCGCGAGGCCGAGGCGACGATCCTGCTCACGCCCGTCGACGACCCGTCCGTCTACGGCGTCGTTCCCACGGACTCCGACGGGCGCGTGACCGCGTTCGTCGAGAAGCCCCCGCCCGGGACGGCGCCGACGAACCTGATCAACGCCGGCGTCTACGTCCTCGAGCCGTCGGTGCTCGACCGGATCCCCGCGGGCGAGCCGTGGTCGATCGAACGGGCGACGTTCCCCCAACTAGTCGACGAGGGGGCGCGGCTCTTCGCCCTCGCCAGC
>DASQEJ010000094.1:0-8735 GCA_035633715.1 Actinomycetota bacterium
CACGCAGAGCCCAAGACGGGCGAGTCCGAGGGACGGCACCAGGAGCCACAGCCGCGGCTCGCGGGCGGCGCCACCGGCGGCGAGGACCAGCCCGGCCGCCACACTGACGACGAGGGCAGCGAGCGTCACCGACTCTGGCCCCACCCCGCGCGCCGCCAGCGAATCGGCGACGCGCGCGAGGTGGCGCCGAAGGTGCCGGTGCATCAGAAGCTCACGTTGTCCCAGAAGACGACCAGGGCGAGCGTGAACAACCCGTAGAGCAGCGCGGCTAGCGCCGCAGCGCCGGCAATCGCGACCGCGGCCAAGGCCAAGCCGTTCCGTATCCGACGCTTCTCCATTGCCTCCCTTTCCACGTGTGGACCGACAGGTCCATCGTCGGAAAGACGTGGCTGCGGGAGTAGACGAGGAACTACCCGACGCTCGTGCGCCAACTACCCAATTCCGGCGTGGGTAGTTGCTACTCGGGGGCCTGGTCGAGGCCGCGATGGAGCGCGTATCGCATCAGCTCGTAGCGCTTACGGAGCTGGAGCTTCGTGAGGATGTTTTGGACGTGGTTCTGGACGGTCTTCGTCGAGATGAACAGCTTCTCGCCGATCTCACGGTAGGTGTATCCCTTCGCCACGTACTTCAGGACCTCGTTCTCGCGCGCGGTCAGCTCGGGCTCGCCCACGTCCTTCTTGGCGATGCGGCGGAACTCGTCGAGCACGAGGCCCGCCAGCGACGGCGTGAACACGGGCTCTCCGTCGCGCACCCGCGTCACCGCGCTGACGAGCTCGTCCGACGTCGCGCTCTTCAACAGGTATCCGGCGGCGCCGGCCTTCACGGCTTCGAGCACGTCCTTCTCCTCCGCGGACGCGGACAGCACGAGGACCTTGACGTGCGGCGACTCCTCGATGATCCGGCGCGTCGCCTCGACACCGGAGACGTGCGGGAGCTGCAGGTCCATCAGGACGACCTCGGGCATCGCGTCGCGGGCGAGCGTGATCGCCTCGCGCCCGTCCGCCGCCTCGCCCACGACGGTGTGGCCGGCCGCTTCCAGATCGGCGTGCACGCCGTCCCGCCACACCGGGTGGTCGTCGACGATCAACACCTTTATCGAGTCGCTCACGTGCGCCCCCTCACCGGGACCGAGAGCTCGATCTCGGTCCCCTTCCCGATCGCACTCGTCACGTCCATCGCGCCGCCGAGGTCCTCGACGCGGCCCTTGATGCTCTTCAGCACGCCCGCTTTGCCGTCGGCCCGCAGCGCGTCTTCGTCGTACACGAAACCTACGCCGTCGTCGCGCACCGACACGAGAAGGCGTCCGTCGTCCTCCTCCGCGAACACCGTCGCCTTCGAGGCGTTGGCGTGCTCGACGACGTTCGCGAGGGCCTGCCTCACTGCGGCGACGACCTCCTCGGCGATCCGGCGCTCTACCCACAGAGGGCCGACGCAGCTCACCGAAACGTCCACCTCCTCGACCGCGCGGGCGAGCGTCTCGAGGTCGGCGCGCAGCGACGTAGTGCCTTCGGGCACGCGCTCCGGGTCGCGCAGGATGAGGCTGCGAAGCTCCGCCTCCTGTCGCTCGGCGAGCTCGCCCAGCCGCGCGACCTCGGCCGGCGGCACCTGGTCCCGACGCGACAGCTCGCGACCCTTCTTGTGGATGAGCGCGAGCACCTGCAGCACGGAGTCGTGGATCTGGCGAGCGAGCGATTCACGCTCCGCGAGGCGGGCCGCGCGCTCGCGCTCCCGGACGAGCTCCTCGGTCGCGTCCTGCAGCGCCTGCGCGGAGCGGACGAGCAGCATCGAGACGAAGCCGACGGCGCCTCCTGCGACGAGGTAGTTGATGATCCCGCTGACGAGGTCCCTGATCTCGCGCGCAGGAAGGTCCGTCAGCGCGACGCCGTTCACCGGGCGCGTGGCTATGAGGACGACGCCGAGAGCGGCCCCCGCCGCGAGGCCGCCGCGGGGGCCGCGCCGGACCCCCCACGACAACGCCGCCGTCAAGGGGTAGCCGGTGGCGCAGAACGGCCGGTGAACGACCTCACCGTCGAAGACGACGAGACCCGAGACGGCGATCAGCCACGCGCAGATCGCAAGGTCCGCCCAGAGCGTCGCCTGATCCCACCGCCTCGACGAGATCGTGACCCACGCGGTCCACGCCCCCGCGAGGCCGATCGACGCCCACGCGAGCCCGGCGCGCCGGAAGTCCCCGGCGTCCATCAGCGCCACGACCGACATCCAGCCGAGCCACACCCAGCGGAAGACCAGCACCCCCCGGATCAGCGTGCGGCGCGAGCGCTCGGGCGCGGACATCTCCGGCTTGAGCTGGGGCGACGCGGCTCCTGTCATGACGCCGCCAGGGTGACACAGGCCCGCTGCCGGCGGAAGGCTCCCCCGCCGACCGTGCCGGAACTACCCAGGCGGAAATGGGCTCTTGCCCGCCCCAGTTGAGTCGATCTCCGTCTACTGCCGGAAGCCCGTCCGCACGACGATGTGGTTAGACCGAAACGCCGGACGGAAAGGAACAGACCAATGAGTGCTGCCAGCCTCCAGGACCTCGCACAGGCGACGCCGTCGACGAGGGACAGGTACGTCGACTTCCTGCGCGCGCTCAGCATCGCCGTCGTCGTCTTCGGCCACTGGCTCGTCGCGATCGTCTATCTCCGGGGCACGGAGCTGAGCGGGGCTAGCGCGCTCGACGAGGTCCCGGCCGCCCGGCTCCTCACCTGGGTCCTCCAGGTGATGCCGCTGTTCTTCTTCGTCGGGGGCTTCTCCAACCTGACTTCGTGGCGAGCGACCAAACGCAAGGGCGGCGACTACTTCGCGTTCGTGACCGGTCGCGTCGAGCGCTTGATGCGTCCGTGTGCGATCTTCATCGGTCTCTGGCTGGCGGTGGCCGTCGCGCTGAACGTGGTGGCGCCCGGCCTCGCGGAGAGCCTCGAGCCCGCGCTTGCGATCATCGCGAAGCCGCTGTGGTTCATCGCCGTCTACCTGATCGTCATCGCACTGGCGCCGGCGATGCTCGCCCTCCACGAGCGGTTCGGCCTACGGGTCCCGATCGCGATGGCGGTCGCCGCAGCCGGCGTCGACGTCGCGCGGATCGCCTTCGAAGTGCCGGTCGTCGGCTACCTGAACTTCGCCTTCGTGTGGCTGTTCGCGCACCAGCTCGGATTCTTCTACGCCGACGGGTCGTTCGGTCGCCGCACCCGTCCCCAGATCGTCGCGATGGCCGCCGCAGGTCTGCTCGCGCTCGTCGCCCTCACCCAGGTGGGCCCGTACTCGACCAGCATGGTCGGCGTCGACGACGGTCGCATCTCGAACAACGACCCGCCGAGCATCTGCATCGTCGCCCACAGCATGTGGCTGATCGCGGCCGCGATGCTGGCCCGGGCGGGCGTCACTCGCTGGCTGCAGGGGGCCCGCCCGTGGCAGGCCGTCATCGCAGCGAACTCGGTGATCATGACGGTCTTCCTGTGGCACCTGACCGCGCTGCTCATCGGAGTGCTCGCCCTCTACCCGCTCGGGTTCCCGCAGCCTGCCGGGGGGACGTCGGAGTGGTGGCTCCTGCGACCGGTCTGGCTCGCGATCCTCACTGTGCTGCTCGTTCCCTTCGTGATCGCCTTCGGCCGGTTCGAGCGGCCGCAGACCGGCACGCGTCGCACCGTCAGGCGCGGATCCCTGCTGCGGGCCGCTGCGGGTGTCGCAGCGATGACCGGCGGGATCGCCGGTCTCGCGACCGGCGGGTTCAACAACCTGCTCGTGGCCGGAGGCGCGCTGACGAACGCGGCCTTCGTCGGAACGGGAGTGTTCCTGCTGAACCGCGGCGGCAAGCGCTAACGGTTCAGCAGGAGCGCAGGTCCTCGCCGTTCTTGCAGGTGTCGTTGCCGGGGCCCCCGTCGATCTCGTCCTTGCCGCCGAGACCGTCGAGGTAGTCGTTGCCGTCGCCGCCGAACATCCTGTCGTTGCCGTCCTCGCCGTAGAAGCGGTCCTTGCCGTCGCCCGCACGGATGACGTCTCGACCGACGCCGAGTTCGCCGGAGTCGTCGCCGTCTCCGGCGAACACGCGATCACGAGCGGCCTCGCTGTTGAAGAAGTCGTTGCCCGGCCCCCCGTTGAGGACGTTGGCGCCGGCTCCACTCTCGTTGAGCTCGTCGGGGCCGCGGGCTCCGATCAACGAGTCGCTCCCGAGCCCGCCGTAGAGGACGTCGCGGCCGCCGTTGCCTTTGAGGACGTCGTTCCCGTCGCCGCCGCAGAGGAAGTCGGCACCGCCCTTGCCGATGATCTCGTCGTCCCCGTCGAGGGCCGAGATGATGTCGGTGTCGGGAGTCCCTTCGATGCGATCGTCACCGTTCGTCCCGGTGTGCGTGGGCTCGCCCTCACACCCGGCCGGTTGGGCCGAGACGCCGGCTGCCGCCGCAAGGACGGCCAGAGCAACGATGCACGAAGTCGTCAAACGGTTGATGGCCACGACCGCCCCCCTGGTAATCGGCATTCCCCTGGCGCGACCCTAGCGCCGCGACCGCCCGTACGGTGAGTCGATGGGCGACAATGAGACTCTGCGCCCGTAGCTCAGCTGGATAGAGCGTCGGACTTCTAATCCGAGGGTCGGGGGTTCGAATCCCTCCGGGCGCGCTGCAAACGATCAGGTGAGGGCCCCTCAAGGCTGCGGTGGACAAGCGCAGTGATTGATTGTGTATCTCTTACGCGTGCGCGCTTGGTTGGCTGGAGCCACCAAGCGAGGGCCAGCCCCAGCGGTGGCCATCGGGCGCGGCGGTGCAGCCCGGGGGGCACTGGCGCGACGCTGAGCGGCGAGCATAGGTCGCCTTGACCGTTCCGGTGGAGTCGTCGAGCAGCGTCGAGACCGAGCCCTGGGCGCGTAGCCGTAGGTGTGCGTCTTGTTCGCCCCGCTCTAGATCATGGTCAGGTGCGCCTATGTACCCTCCGCACTCTCGAGCGCGACGCAAGATCATGGAGCGCAGCCCCATCCTTTCTGAACAATGTCGAGATCAGGTAGGCGATTCCTGTGACGATGAAGGCGGCGAACATGACGAAGACGCTCCGCACGGCAGCTCGCCACCAGCTCAACGCGCCGCCCGTCACGTCCGACACCCAAATGGACATGACGGCCTTCCCGAATGTCTGCCCGAGCGCCGCCGTGGAAACGAGCTCGTAGCCGAAGATCGCGGCGCAGGCCAAGACCGCAGCCCACTTGTCGAAGGCGGGGGGATGAAAGAGCCCGACGACCGCGTCCGCCGCGGTTAGGGGACCCACCATGAGACTCCCCAACAGAGCGACATCGAGTGAGCGAGCGGTAAAGCGACGGCCCAGCATGGCGAGCACGCCCCGTTCGAGCTCAGGATCGTCGGCGAGTTCGTGGATGCGCGCGTGCGCCGATCGGTGGATCCCGGAACCGGGTCTCCGTGCGGCTGAGATGCAGGTTCCGCCTATCGCGAAGGTTACGACTGCCGCGAGGCAGATCCAGGCGGCTCTGAACCCTCCGTCGGGCATCTCTGTTTCGACGAGATCCCACGCGAAGACTATCCACCACGCCCCTAGCAGAAAGCATGTGGCGCCGGCGATCCATAGTCCGACCGCCCGGTGTGTCCACCACACGAGGAGGCCAAGCCACACAGCAGCCGCTGCGAAGGCGAAGCCCGTACGGGGCACGCCCCATCCTTCGACGATCGTCCCGGACCACGGGCTGGCTTCCCTCGAGACTTCAGGAGCGAGGTAGGCCAACCCGGGTACGAAGGACGCGCTCAAAGCAAGGAGGGATGCGCGGAACGAGCCGAGGGCCCCGGGGTGCGCAGATTCTCGACTCATGTCGCCTGGTCCCCAACTACGCTACTCACAGGAATATTGCTCCGCTTTGCAATACCAGTCCTCGGCACGCTCGTAATACTTGTTGAAGGCCTCCTCATAGCCAGGGTCCAAATCCCATGGGTCTCCTGACGCATGAGCGCTAGCGATGTGGAGTTGAGCGTCTTTGTAAGACAGCGAGCGATCGGCTGCCAGCACGTTTCTTTGTGCCTTCGCCATGCGGAAGGCCAGGATCAGGATCGCCAGCTCCTCGTCGTGGTTGAGGTCTACCCATGAACCGTTCTCCATCCCTTTGAGAATTCCAGGGTTGTCCTTGAGAGTCTGCTCGAAGACGTAGACACGTGTCTGACCTACTCCGATCGATGCCGTGTTAGGGCCGGGCTTGATCCTGTGCCACATCATCTCTGCCTCATCCCACAGCTGCTTTCCGGGCCAACGCATTGCCGCGCCTCCCTCGATCTCGAGCGCGGCCCACAGTGCCTTCGCGTCGACGTTGGCGGCGGCAGCGGACTTTCGGATGAACTCGGCGTGATCGGCGGGATCCCGCCCTGTAAGGGCGTCCATCACGTTCCCACCCAACCGGTCGAGGCGAGAGCGGCTTGGGTCCGGCCCCGTCCGGGTGATTTGCTTTGGCTGGTTCTTCAGGTCGTTTCCGATTAGGTGTTGATTCCAGTCGATTTCGTTTGTCTCCTCGGCGGCGCGGAAGTCGGACGAGCTCCCTCCATCGACATCGGGCGGTACATGCTTACGGCCCCCACTGCCGATCTTCGCCAAGGAGTGGCCGTCGACCTCCACGAAGCTCACGGGATTGCCGGCTGCGAGGCTGTACCGGTTGCCCGAGAGGGGGTCCATCGAGAGGCCCAGGTTCGCCAGCGACCCCTGGTAGGAGTCGGGCTGCAGGAAGGTCTGCGAGTCCGGCCCGAAGCGGCGAGCACCCATGTCGAGCGTCCCCGACCCCGTGTCCAGGCGGCGTCCCGTGTAGCGGTACGGGTTCAGCGGGTCGGTCTCGCGGCCCGTCCCGTCGTCGCCCGCGCTGAGCCCCGTGTCCTTGCCCCCGTAGGCGTCGTATCCGTAGGTGGCCTTGACCGTTCCCGTGGAGTCGTCGAGAAGCGTCGAAACCGAGCCTTGAGCGTCGTAGCCGTAGGTGTAGGTCTTGTTCGCCCCGGTCCCCGTCGGATCGTCGACCATGGAGATCCTCGTGTTGTACGCGTCGTAGGTGTAGGTCTTGTGCTCGGAGTCCGCGTCACTCCCGGTGAAGCTCTCCTTCGTCACCAAGCTCGTCAGGCCCTGGAAGCTGAACGTCGTCGTCCGGTCTCTCGTCGTTGCGTTGAGGCCGTGCTTCTCGACCTGGCTGACGACCCTGTCGAGCGCGTCGTAGGTGTAGATCACGTTGTCGGTCTTCGTCGTCGTCGTCGCGCTGACCGGCGTGAACGACTCGACCTGCTTCAGCCGTCCGAGGTCGTCCCACGAGTAGTCCTTCAGGTACTTGTCGGCGGCGGCCGGACAGCTCGTGATCGTGTTGGCGTTCACGACGCAATCGAGCCGGCCCTCCGCGTCGTAGATGCTGTTCGAGATCGCGCTGCCGGCCTGCGCGTAGTCGAGCTGGAGCCCCTCGTAGAAGTAGTCGGTCGTGATGCCGCCGGCGATCTCCTGCGTCACGCTGCCGGCGGTGTTCAGCTTGTATTCGGTGATCCCACCGGCGTAGCCACGGTCTTCCTTCGTCAGGCGGTCGCGCTCGTCGTAGTAGTACTTGGCGTTGCACGTGGTCGCGCACGTCGCGCCATTCGGCCGCGATCGGAAGAAGTCGTCGGTGGTCTTGTGGCCGTTCATGTAGACGGTTCCGTCGAGGTAGCCGAGGTCGTGCCGCTCGATCACGACCGCGGGGGATACGGGGTTGTGGGCAGACGTGTTGTCGACGTTGCCGTTGACCGTGCGGAGGGTCTTCAGCGCTCGGTTCTTGTAGTAGTCCCAGACGGTGGATTGCTTCACCGTGAAGGTCGCCGACGTGTCGTCACAACCCTGAGGCGCCTTGAAGACCTTCCTGACCGACTCGAGACCTATGGCATTGAACTGGTTCTCGATCTTCTGACAGCCGGTCGAGAGATAGTCGTGCTGAGTCTGCAGCCAGTTGGCTTGGTCGTACGTGAACGTGTGGCGCTTCGGGGGCGTGATGATGGTCGTGCCGTCCGAGCTCTCTTTCCCGTTCTCCTTGCGCTCCACGACGTTGCCGTTGAGGTCGTAGTCGTACGAGGTGAACTCGTAGGGCTCGGTCGAGGACAGCTCCTTGCGGTGCCGCACCTTGGCCACGCGATCGACCTGGTCGTAGGTGACGAGGATCGAAACGCGCTGCTCGTTGAGCCCCTCGACCCCCGTGCTGTCCACTGCCTTCTTCAGGTTGTCGTTCTCGTCGTACGTGTACTCGACGTTCGCGCGCTCACGGTCGTAGTGCCTGAAGAGCATCCCGTCGTCGTAGTACTCCCACACCTCTGCCTTCTGCCCGTCGACTTCGCGCCGCGTCTGCTGACCGCGGGCGTTGTAGTCGTAGGTGACCAACCCGTTGACGTGGTCGTCGATCGTGCGGGGGAGCCCCGTGTCGTAGTAGTCGACGGTTGTCGTCATCTTGGGCGGGATCGCCTGCCACAACAGGGCCTCGTCGGTAAAGGTGCCCTGGTTCGGGATCGGCGCGGTGGTGGCTATGACGTTGCCCTTCTTGTCGTACCTGCGGTAGATCGCGGCCTGCGCCTCGCCCACTTTGTACGGCAGGTCGATCCTCGTCAGCTGGTCGACGGTGTCGTACTGGTACTTGGTCGTGAGGCTGTCCAGGCCGGTGTCGTGCGCCCGCGGGGTGATCAGCCGGGACAGGTTCCCGACGCCGTTGTACTCGTAGCGGGTCGTGATCGAGCGCGTGCCGTTGAACGGCTCGATGACCTTCG
>DASQEJ010000095.1:0-4976 GCA_035633715.1 Actinomycetota bacterium
CGACCACGCGCTCGGTGCACGACTCCGCGCCGAGGTTGATCACGAGCGGGCGCTCCTCGCCGAGGTTGGGCTCGATCACCTCCATCGCGATGATCTTCACGGAGTCGTCGCGCGCGTCGCGGTCGAGCCGGCCCTTGACGAGCCGCGGCTTGTCGGGCTCGAGGAGCCCCGCGTACTTCTCGTAGGCCGTCGGGAAGACGACGACCTCGACGCTCGCGCCCGAGACGTCTTCGAGGTCGAGCAGCACCATCACGCCCCCGCTCTTCGTCACCTTCTTGCGGAGGCCCGAGAGCATCCCGCCGACCGTGAGCACCTCGCCGGGAGGCCGGCTCTCGAGGCTGGTCAGCGAGCAGTCGCAGAGGCGCGCGAGCAAGCCCTCGATCCCGAGCAGCGGGTGATCGGAGACGAAGAGCCCGAGCATGTCCTTCTCCTGCGCGAGCAGGATGCTCTTGGGATCCTCGTCCATCGGGATAGCGCGGTCGGCGTGCGTGACCCCGTTCGCATCCGGGCTGGCCCCACCGCCGAACAGGGAGAACTGCCCGGCCTCCTCCTGCTTGCGCTGGGCGCAGATCTCGGACGTCACGTCCTCGTAGACCTCGAGCAGGCCCCGGCGCGTGTGGCCGAACGACTCGAACGCGCCCGCCTTGATGAGGGACTCGATCGTCTTCTTGTTCAGGCAGATGTAGTCGACCTTGCGGCAGAAGTCGAAGAACGACGTGAAGCGGCCCTTGCGGTTGCGCGCCTCGATGATCTTCGTCACCACGCCCTCGCCGACGTGACGGATCGCCGACAGCCCGAAGCGGATCGACCCGTCGGACGGCGTGAAGTCGACCTCGGACTCGTTCACGTCGGGGATGAGGACCGGGATGCCCATCTTGCGCGCCATGTGGAGGTACTTGGGCTTGTCGTCCTTGCGATCCTTGACCGAGGTCAGCAGCGCCGCCATGTACTCGACGGGGTGATGGGCCTTCAGCCACGCGGTCTGGTACGCGACGTACGCGTAGCAAGCGGAGTGGGCCCGGTTGAACGAATAGTCGGCGAATGGCTGGATCAGCTTCCAGAGCTTCTCGGCCTCGGCCTTGGCGAGCCCGACCTTGCCGCAGCCCTCGATGAAGCGCGGCTCCTCGGCCGCCATGATGTCGCGCTTCTTCTTTCCGATCGCCTTCCGCACGAGGTCGGCCTGGCCGGGCGAGTATCCGGCGAGCTTCTGCAGGAGGAGCACGATCTGCTCCTGGTACACGAGAACGCCGTACGTCTCCTTGGTGATCGCCTCGAGGGCCGGGTGCAGGTACCTGACCTTCGACGGATCGTGCTTGCACTCGATGTACGCGGGGATCTGCTCCATCGGGCCCGGCCGGTAGAGGGCGATCAGAGCCATGATCTCCTCGAAGCGGTCGGGCTTGAGCTGGCACAGCAGGCGCCGCATGCCTTCGGACTCGAGCTGGAAGACGCCGTCCGAGTCGCCGCGACAGAGCATCTGATAGACGAGCGGGTCGTCGAGGGCGAGGCCGTCGACGTCGACCTCCTCGCCCTTGTTCGTCCGGATGTACTCGAGCGCGAGCTCGATGACCGTGAGGTTGCGGAGCCCGAGGAAGTCCATCTTGAGGAGCCCGAGCTCCTCGACGCCGTTCATGTCGAACTGGGTGACGACCTCGCCGTGGTCGCCGCGCTTCAGCGGGACGTGCTCGACGAGGGGGTCGCGACCGATCACGACGCCGGCCGCGTGGATGCCCGCCGACCGCTTGAGGTTCTCGACCTTCAGCGCGGTGTCGATGATCTCCTTGGCCGCGCCGCCGGCGGCGTACGCCTCGCGCAGCTCCGGCGACGTCTCGAGCGCGCTCGCGAGGCCGGAGTCGCGGCCCATGATCAGCGGCGGGTACATCTTGGTCAGGCGATCGCCCTCGACGTAGGGGAAGCCGAGCACGCGGGCCGCGTCCTTGATCGCCTGCTTTCCCTTGATCGTGCCGTAGGTGACGATCTGCGCGACGTGGTCCTCGCCGTACTTGTCGCTGACGTAGCGGATGACGTCACCGCGCCTGCGCTCGTCGAAGTCGATGTCGATGTCCGGCATCGCGATGCGCTCGGGGTTCAGGAACCGCTCGAACATCAGGTCGTAGCGGATGGGGTCGAGCTCGGTGATGCCGAGGGCGTACGAGACGACGGAGCCCGCCGCGCTCCCGCGGCCCGGCCCGACCCTGATCCCCTGCTCCTTGGCCCAGTTCACGAAGTCCTGGACGACGAGGAAGTAGCCCGGGTACTTCATCTTGTTGATGACGTCGAGCTCGTAGCGGACGCGGTCGGTGACGTCGTCGGTGATCTCGTCGTAACGGTCGCGGACGCCCTTCATCACGAGCTCTTCGAGGTAGGTCTCGAGCGTGTGCCCCGTCGGGACCTCGTAGCGCGGGAGCAGCAGGTTGCCCATGTCGATGTCTACGTTGCACCGCTCGGCGACCTCGAGCGTCGTCTCGCACGCGCCCGGCCACCGCTCGAACGTCTTCGCCATCTCCTCGGGCGTCTTCAGGTAGAACTCGTCGGAGTCGAACTTGAACCTGTTCGGGTCGGACAGCTCGGTCCCCGTGTTGATGCACAGCAGCACGTCGTGCCCGGGCGCGTCGTCCTTGTGCGTGTAGTGCGAGTCGTTCGTGCAGACCCAGGGGATCCCCATCTCCTTGCCGATCTTCACGAGCTCGTCGTTCAGCGGCTTCTGCACGGCGATCCCGTGCTCCTGGAGCTCGAGGTAGAAGCGGTCCCCGAAGACCTCGCGGTAGTAGGCGACGGTCTTGCGCGCCTCGGCGAGCTTGCCGGCGACGATCAGCTTCGGGATCTCGGCCGAGAGGCAGCCGGACAGGCAGATGAGGCCGTCGGAGTGCTCGGCGAGGATCTCGTGGTCGGCGCGGGGCCGGTAGTGGAACCCCTCGAGCCACGCTTTGGACGAGAGCTTGACGAGGTTCTTGTAGCCGGCGTTGTTCATCGCCAGCAGCGTCAGGTGGCAGGTCTTCGCCGTGTCGTCGCGCTGGGGGGGCTTCTCGCGGCGGTCGCCGAGGAAGAGGTAGCCCTCCATCCCGAGGATCGGCTTGACGCCCGACTTCCCGCCGCTCTTGTAGAACTCCAGCGCCCCGTACATCACGCCGTGGTCTGTGATGGCGCAGGCGGGCATCCCTGCGTTCGCGGCCGCTTCGAACATCTCGCCGATCCGGCTGGCCCCGTCGAGCATCGAGTACTCGGTGTGGGCGTGGAGATGGACGAAGCTCAGCGGTCGGCCCCCCGGGTCGGCGACGAATTACAAAGTCGTAGTTTATGTCAGCCGGACCGCCGCGCGGAAGCACCGAGGCCCACTCGCACGGTGCCAGGAACCACCTGTGGAGAACCAGTCCGATCTCGCTGTGGACCCGCCGGGGAAAGCTGTTAGCCCCCGAGGCCCGCCCTGGCTAGCCCCTCTTCCAGGTCGTCCGGCAGCTCGTCCTCCACGGCGATCTCCCGCCCGTCGTCGGGGTGCGGGAAGCGGAGCGAGCGGGCGTGGAGGAACGGCCTCGTCAGGCCCAGCTCCCGCGACAGCTCCGAAACGCCGCCGTAGACGCGGTCGCCCAGCACGGGGTTCCCCAGGTGGGCCAGGTGGACACGGATCTGGTGCGTCCTGCCGGTCTCGAGCTTCAGGTCCAGGAGCGAGACCCGGTCCGCGACCTGCCGGACCTCGTAGTGCGTCACCGACGGCCGGCCCCCCGCCACCACGGCGAACAACCGCCGCTTCACCGGGTGACGGCCTATGGGGGCCTCGATCGTGCCGGAGTCCGCGGGGGGACGGCCCCGCACGAGCGCCACGTAGCGCCGCTCGATCCGCCGCTCGCGGAGCGCGTCCACGAGATACGCCTGGGCGGCGTCGTCCTTCGCTACCAGCAGCAGGCCCGACGTGTCCTTGTCGAGCCGGTGCACGATCCCGGGCCGGATCGACGTCGCTCCGGCGAGCGGCACGCCGAGCCCGAGCAGCGCGTTGACGAGCGTGCCCGACTCGTGGCCGCGCGCGGGGTGGGTGACGAGCCCCGGCGGCTTCGAGACGACGAGGACGCGGTCGTCCTCGTACCGCAGCACGAGGTCGATGGCCTCTCCCTGCGGGAGCTCGACCGTCGGAACGTCGACCGAGCCCCGCACCTCCTCGCCCAGCTCGAGCCGGTGGCTCGGCCGCACGGCGCGCCCCCCCACCGTGACCGCGCCGTCCTTGATCGCGATCTGGGCGAGCCCGCGCGTGACTGCCGCTCGCTTGGCGAGCACGACGTCGAGGCGCGCGCCGGCCTCGTCCTCGCCGGCGCTGAAAGAGACGTCCCTCATGCCCGGGGACGCTACCGGCTCGTCACCCCGTGGCTTCGCAGTAGTCGTAGTCCTCGGTCTCGCACTGGTCTTGCCCCTCGCCGCCGTCGGCGTAGTCGTCACCGTCCGAGCCGATGATGTAGTCGTCCCCGTCGCCGCCCTTGATGCGATCGTCGCCGGCCATCGCTCGCACGACGTTGTCGCCGTCGGTCCCGACGATCACGTCGTCGTCCGACGATCCGTCGACGTCTTCGATCCTGCGAACGACGTACCTCTCGTTCTCCGTCCGGGCGATCCCGCGCATCAGGTTGATGCGCATCGGGAAGCGGACGCTGTCGAACCTGATCTTGTCGACGCCCGGCCCCCCGTCGAACGTCTGGTTCGAGCCCTCGTCGGCGAGGAGCTCGTCGGCCCCGTCGCCGCCCCGGACGAGGTCGTCACCCCTGTCCGGCGAGATGAAGTCGTCCCCGCGGCCCCCGCTGATCTTGTCGCGCCCGGCGTTGCCCTCGACGTCGTCGTTCCCGGCGCCGCCGCAGATCAGGTCGTTACCGCCGTAGCCGTAGATCTGATCGTGGCCGCCGAGCGCCTGGATGACGTCACGCCCCTGCGTCCCTTCGATGAAGTCCGCGTCTTCGGTGCCGACGATCGTCGGCTCCTTTCCGAAGCAGCCGGGC
>DASQEJ010000096.1:0-5420 GCA_035633715.1 Actinomycetota bacterium
TTGAACAAGACGCTGGGGACGGTCGCGACGGGCCGCGAGCAGCTGCGCGGGCAACGCACGTCGCTCGTCGAGGGCGCGCCCGAGGCGACGTCGGGCGCCGACGCCCCCTTCGACGCCGCGGAGATGAGCCAGCCCTCTCTCTAGCTCCGGGCGGGAATACCTGGAACGACCTGGGAAAACGCGTCGTTCTGATATCATCCCCGGGTCCCGGCACGCCTGGCGCGCCGGCCAAATTTCCACGTCAGCCTGGCAGGAGACGCGCGCGTGCAGGGCTTCACCTATTCGGTCATCGACATCCTCGGACGCCCGGGCGAGTACCGGGACTTCCGCATCGTCGAGTCCCTCGACGGGGCCGGCACGGCCCTCGCGCGGCTGGACGCCTCGCCGGTCGAGGCCGACCTGCGGGCCGAGAGCGTGGTCGAGGGGATCCTCGTGACCGGACGGGCGGGGGCGGGCGTGACGTTCGAGTGCTCCCGCTGCCTCTCGGAGTTCCCGTCGGACGTCGCCGTCGAGCTCTGTGAGCTCTACGCGGGGCCCGGCCACGAACCGCAGCCGGAGGAGGACGCATACGAGGTGAAGGGAACGGACGTCGACCTGGAGCCCATGCTCCGGGACGCGCTCGTCCTGGCCCTTCCGCTGAACCCCGTCTGCTCGCTCGATTGCAAGGGGTACTGCGCCGGCTGCGGCCAGAACCTGAACGAGGGGGAGTGCACCTGCTCCCCCGACGACGTCGATCCGCGCTGGGCCGGTCTCGAGGACCTGCGCGCGAAGCTCGACCAGTAGAGGAGGAGCCATGGCGGTACCCAAGCGGCGCAAGACGAGGTCGAAGATGCGCATGCGGCGCGCGCACTGGAAGACCGAGGCCCCGACGTACGCGTCGTGTCCCCAGTGCCGTCAGCCGAAGCTGCCCCATCGCGTGTGCCCGAACTGTGGCCATTACGCAGGCCGCCAGGCCGTCGAGACGGAGTAGAGCCCCCATAGGCCTGTCAGCGCTGGGCGTCCCCGAGGCGGGAGGGCCGCTCTACGACCTCGCCCTCACCCACCGTTCGTTCGCCTTCGAGCACGGAGGCGCCGAGCACAACGAGCGGCTGGAGTTCCTGGGCGACGCCATCCTCGGCGCCATCGTCACCGACCTGATCTTCGCGACCTATCCCGAGCTGTCGGAGGGCGCGATGGCGCCCCTGCGCGCCTCGGTCGTCAACATGCACTCGCTGGCGGAGATCGCCCGCGACCTCGGGATCGGCGAGCACATCCGCCTCGGCAAGGGCGAGGAGATGGGCGGGGGCCGCGACAAGGACTCGCTGCTCGCCGACGCGTTCGAGGCGCTGATCGGCGCGGTGTATCTCGACCGCGGCATCGACGCGGCGCGGGCCGCGCTCGTCCCGATCTTCCGCGAGCGGACCGCCCGGGCCGTCGCCGCCGGCAATCGGTTCGACCCGAAGGCCGCACTGCAGGAGCGGGTGGTGCGCGACGGTCACGCGCTTCCTTCGTACCGCGTCACGGGGTCGGGTCCCGACCACGACAAGCGGTTCGAAGCCGACGTGTTCGTGGCCGGAGAGCTAGTCGGCTCGGGCCGCGGGCGCAGCAAGAAAGAGGCGGAGCAGAGGGCGGCCCGTCAGGCCCTAGCCCATCTGGACAACGAACCCGAAGGACGGCCTCGGCCGGACTCCAACATGAACGGAGGTGCCGCGGATGCCCGAGCTTCCTGAGATCGAAGTCCTGCGTCGCGACCTCGAGAAGGAGATCGTCGGCCGGAGGATCAAAGAGGTCGAGGTCCGGGCCGGGACGAACGCGATGAAGGCGATCGCCCGTCACGGCCGCCGCAAGGACTTCCAGGACCTGCTCACGGGCGCGAAGGTGGACCGCGTCGACAGGAAGGGCCGCCTGCTCCTGCTCGAGCTCGACAACGCAAAGACGCTCGTGTTCGACCTCGGCCGGGGCGGTCAGCTCCTCAAGACCAGCGCGACGGGCGACGTGCTCACGCACACCCACATCGTGATCGCCTTCACGATCGGCGGGCATCTCCGGTTCTCGGACCCGGCGAAAGAGGGCGAGGTCTACGTCGTCCCGACGGAGGAGGTGGCGGCCGAGACGCAGGTCGACGCCATCGACCCGCTCGAGCAGCCCCTTGCCTGGCACCACTTCTCGGCCATCCTCGAGGAGCGGAAGCGACCGCTGAAGGAGCTCCTCATGGACCCCGAGTTCATGGTGGCGATCGGCGACGTCTACTCGGACGAGATCCTGTTCGCCGCGGGGCTCCGTTACGACCGGCCGTCGAACAAGCTGTCGTCGCAGGACGTCCGGCGGCTCTACCGCGCGCTGATGGAGATCCTGCAGGAGTCCGTGAAGGCCCGCGGGGCGACGCTCGAAGACCCCCGCTTCACCGACCTCCAGGGCGACCCCGGTCAGTACCAGCTGGAGCTGAAGGTCTACGACCGTGAGGGCGAGTTCTGCCGGCGGTGCCGCAACGACATCGTGAAGGAGAGCTTCGGCGACTCCTATACCTATTTCTGTCCCCAATGTCAGTCGTGAGCAGGAGGAACCGAAGTGGAAGATAGGACGCGTGTCCACGTGTTCGTGACCGGGGACGTCCAAGGCGTGAACTTCCGCCAGGCGATCGCAGACAAAGCGAACGACCAGGGCGTGACCGGCTGGGTCCGCAACCTGAACGACGGCCGCGTCGAGGCCGTCCTCGAGGGTCCGCGCGACGAGGTCTACCGGGTCGTCGGACTGTGCCGGGCCGGGCCGAAGGGGGCCCGGGTGACCGGCGTGCAGGTCGACCGCGAGCCGCCGAAGAACGAAAAGACCTTCAAGATCAAGTAACGCCGAGTTTGACCTGCTTCGCCCCTTCGGTGACAATCCCACCGGCTGCCGGTCGACAGCGACGGCAAGATCGGGTGGGGACCCTCGGAGGTGGCGGATGCGCGTCAAGCAGTTGTTGCTCGTATGCACCCTGGCGTTGTCGGTGGTGGCGGTAGGCCCGGCTTCGCCCGCGTCCGCGATCCACTGCAGGACCGACTATCTCGCCAACATGCCGCCGCCGCCGCCCCCCGAGCAGCTCGTGATCGTCGGTGACTCGATCAGGGTCGACGGGAACCTCGCGCTGGCCTACGCCCTCGCCGTCGCCGACCACTTCGAGGCCCAGACCATGGCGTTCGTGGACTGCCAGATCGCCGAGGCCGAAGGGGTGGCCGGCAACGTCCTCGCCAGCATCGCTTGCACGCAGGCGAGGCCCCCCATCGCGGACTCCGAGCAGAATAAGATTCCGCGTTACGTCACCGTGTCCGGGCTTACGGTCGAGGTCCATCACTCGGTCCTGCTCGCGGACGCCGAGGCGATCATCGCGTGCTGGACACCGTAGCGCGGTAGGGGCGCGAGAAAGCCGGAGCGCGCGGCTGCGCCGCTGCTAGGTTGGCTGGATGTACGTCAAAGCGCTCCGGTTGGCCGGGTTCAAGTCGTTCGCCAACGCCACCGTGCTCGAGTTCGAGCGCGGCGTGAACGTCATCGTCGGCCCCAACGGGTCCGGCAAGTCCAACATCGCCGACGCCCTTAGCTGGGTCCTCGGCTCCCAGGCCCCCAGCACCTTGCGCGGGGCCTCGATGGAGGACGTGATCTTCGCCGGCTCGGCGGGACGGCCCCGGCTCGGGATCGCCGAGGTCGCCCTCACCCTCGACAATTCCAGCGGGACGCTGCCGCTCGACCTCTCCGAGGTCACGATCAGTCGCTCGACCGACCGCAGCGGCGCGTCCGAGTACCGGATCAACGGCGCTCCCTGCCGCCTGCTCGACGTCGCCGAGCTGTTGTCCGACACCGGCATCGGCCGCAGCATCCACACGGTCGTCGGCCAGGGCCAGCTCGACGCGGTGCTCCAGGCCCGGCCCGAGGAGCGCCGCTCGTTCATCGAGGAGGCCGCCCAGATCGGCAAGTTCCGTCGCCGCAAGGACCGGGCCCTGAAGAAGCTCGACCGTGTCGAGGACAACCTCATGCGGCTCAACGACGTGCTGACCGAGCTACGGCGGGCGATCCGTCCGCTCAAGCGCCAGGCGTCGGTGGCGGCGATGCACTCCGAGCTGGTCGCCGAGCACGTCGGGCTCCGGCAACGCCTCGCCGCGGCCGAGATCCTGAGGCTCGAGGCCGACGAGGCCGGGCTCGACATGGGCTCCGAGGTCCGGAGGGCCGAGCTCCTCGGCGAGGAGCTCGACGGGGTCAGGGCCCGGCTCGAGACCGCCGCGGCCCAGCGGGGCGAGCTCGCCCAGGCCGCGGAGGATGCCCGGTCGACGGCGCACCGGATGCACCGGTCGTCGGACCGGCTGAGGGCGCTCGGGCGTCTCGCGGCCGAGCGGGCCGAGACGATCGGCGCCCGGCTCGCCGCCGAGACCGAAGAGGGATACCGGGAACGCATCCGATTGCTCCAGGGCGAGCGCTCGCGCTGGTCCGACGAGTCCGAGGCGCTCGCGGGCGCGGCTGCTGAAGCGCGCGAGAAGGCGTCGGCGTCCGCGGGAGCGGCAGCCGAGGCCGCCGAGAAGGCCGCGGCCGAGGAGACCATCCTCAGCGCCGCCCGGTCGGAGGAGACCGCGGCCACGCAGGCGCTCGTCCGGGCCGAGGGCAGCGAGGCCGCCGGGCGGGCGACGCTCGGGTCGGTCGAGGCTCGCGTCGCCGCGGCGCAGGAGCGGCGCGAGGTAGCCGAGCGCGAGCTCGCCGCCGACGCCGCCAAGGCCGCATCCGCCGAGGAAGAGGTCAGAAACCTCGAGACCGAGCTAGACCGCGTGACCGAGGCCGCCGCCGCCGCCGAGATGGCGTTGGAGGAGGCGCGGGAGCGCGCGGAGCTCTTGAAGTCGTCGCACGGCGCCACGCAGGCCGAGCGGGCCGCTGCGATAGCGCGGCTGGACGCCCTGCGCGAGGTTGACGCGCTGTTCGCCGACTCGCCTCTGCGGGAACGCCTCGACCCGTTGCTCGAGGCGGCCGAGGCTTCCGCGGGGATCGCCACTGCAGGCGAGGAGGAGGCCGCCGCGATCCTGGCGACCGCCGAGGCCGAGGCCGAGCGCCGCTGGGGTGAGGTCGCCCGGCAAGACGAGGAGTTGCGGCGACTGGACGCGTTGCTGTCCGCCGCCGCCGACAGGCTCGCCGGACGCCGGCGCCGGCACGAGGCCCGCGAGGTCGAGCTGGCCGCGCTCGACGAGGAGCTCTCCCGTGCCCGCGACGCGCTGGCGACCGCCGAGCGGGCCGCGACCGAGGAGAGGGCCGCGCTGCCGGAGCGGCGGGCGGCCGTCGAGGTGGCCCGGGATCGACGCGAAGCCGCGGAACGCCGTCTGGCGACGGCGCGTGAGCAGGCGACGCTCGCCGCTGCGGCCGCAACCGAGCAGGAAGTCGGCGCGCGGGGGGCCGAGGAGCGAGCCGCAGCGGCCCGTCAGAGGCTGTCC
>DASQEJ010000097.1:0-8043 GCA_035633715.1 Actinomycetota bacterium
ACCTCCGCACCTCGTCCGCGCTCCGGGGGCCGTAGGGGCAGCGCGCGGAGTCGCCGAAGTAGACGAGGTCCTCGTGCGGCAGCACGTCGATGACCGCGCGGGCGACCGTGAGGCCGCCGACGCCCGAGTCGAACATCCCGACCGGGCGCGCGGCGGGGTCGCCTACCACCACAGCGTCTCCTCGACCTGCGTCTCCGCGGTGTCGATGTCCTGCGTCCACGCCTCGGTCGACAGATACTTCCACCCGCCGTCGGCGAGCAGGCAGACGACGTCGCCGCCCCCGTCGCGGGCGACGCGCTCGGCCACGCGCTGCGCGACCCAGATCACGGCCCCCGCTGAGATGCCGGCGAAGATCCCCTCGCGCTTCAGCAGCTCACGCGTCCACAGGATCGACTCGCGCGCGGCGACGTGGACCTTCCCGTCGATCGCGTCGGGATCGAACAGCGGAGGGATGTAGCCGTCTTCCAGCGAGCGGAGCCCGTACACGGTCTCGCCCAGCTTCGGCTCGGCCGCGACGATCTTTATCGACGGGTCGTGCTCGCGGAGCCTTCGGCCGCAGCCCATCAACGTCCCACCGGTGCCGAGCCCGGCGACGAACGCGCGCAAGTTGCCGTCCGCGAGGTCGTCGACGATCTCCTGCGCCGTCCCCTTGTAGTGCGCGTCGGCGTTCGCCTGGTTGCCGTACTGGAACGGCATGTAGTACTTGTCGCGGCCCTCGGGCGACCCGGCGATCTCCTGCGCCATCGCGACCGCGCCGTTGCTCCCCTTGTCGCCCGGCGAGAAGATGATCTCGGCGCCGAACGCGTGCAGCATCTGGACCCTCTCGGCGCTCGCGTTGTCGGGCATCACCGCGGTGAACCGGTAGCCCTTGGTCGCGCACACCATCGCGAGCGCGATCCCGGTGTTGCCCGACGTCGGCTCGAGCAGGGTCTTGCCGGACGCCATCTCGCCCGACGCCTCTCCCGCCTCGACCAGCGCGAGCGCGATGCGGTCCTTCGCCGAACCGGTCGGGTTCTGGCCCTCGAGCTTCACCCACAGCCTCACGTCCTCGGACGGGCTGAGGCGCGGGACCTCGACGAGCGGGGTGTTCCCGATCGCGTCGAGGATCGAGCCGTATCGCACGGCTAGGAGCCGGAGCCGCCCGCGACCGAGGGCAGGAGCGAGACCGTGTCGCCTTCGGCGACCTTCGTGTCGAGCTTGTCGAGGTAGCGGGCGTCCTCGTCGTTCACGTAGACGTTGACGAAGCGATGGAGCTCGCCCGCGTCGGTCAGGAGCTGGCCCTTCAGACCGGGATAGCGGCCGTCGAGCTGGTCGACGATCGCCGCGATCGTGCCGGGCTCGACCTGCACGACGCTCTCGTTGTTCGTGAACTTGCGGAAGACCGTTGGTATGCGCACCGATACGGGCACGGGGGTTCTCCTCCTCTGCCGGGATGGAAAGCCTATAGAAGGGTCAACCGACGACCACGACCGGTATTTCCTGGACGTCGCCCTCGATGTCGGTCCATCCCGCCTTCTCGATCCGAAACGCCCGCACCGACGGCGGGTCCTCCGCGAGCGAGACGATCACGTAGGGGACGTCCTCGCTCGCGAGCCGGACGTCGGTCGGCGAGGGGTAGGCCTCGGTGTGGGTGTGCGAGTGGAAGACGCCGCCGAGGTCCCAGCCCTCCCTGTCGAGCGTGTTGTAGACCGCGAACTGCTCCTTCGGGTCCAGCGAGTAGCGGACGGGGCTGCCCGACGCGTTCGTCATGCGGAAGACCTTGACGATCTCGCCGGCCTTCGCCCCCAGGATCCCGCACGCCTCGTTCGGCACGGCGGCGCGGCAGTGCTCGATCATCTCGTCGGCGAGCGCCCTCGTCATCTGCAGGTCCGGCTTGTTCATGGATTCACCTCGATGGTCCCGTTCCCGTCGGTCAGGCGTCCTATCACGGCGGCGCCGTCCACACCGCGCGAGCTCAGGCCCGAGAGGAGCCCGTCGAGGTCGCCGGGATCGATCGCGATCAGCAACCCGCCCGACGTCTGCGCGTCGAACAGGACCGCCCGCTGCGCTTCGTCCAGACCCGCGGCGCCGACCGAGGCCCCCATCGCCTCGGCGTTGCGCTTGCTCCCCCCGGGCACCACGCCGTCCCGCGCGAGGTCGAACGCCTCGTCCAGGACCGGGATCGCGGCGAAGTCGAGATTCGCCCCCAGCGACGGGCCCAGCATCCCGAGGAGGTGCCCGACGAGCCCGAAGCCGGTCACGTCGGTCGCGGCCCGGGCCCCCGCCTCCACCATCGCCTCGGCCGCGGCTCGGTTCAACGTCGACATGACGTCTACGGCTCGGGCCGCCGTCGCCGCGCTCGTCTTGCCGTCCTTGATGCCGCTGGAGACGATGCCCATGCCGAGCGGCTTCGTGAGCACGAGCGCGTCGCCCGGCCGCCCCCCGGTCTTTCGGACGACCCGGTCGGGGTGCACGAGCCCGGTGACCGACAGCCCGAACTTCGGCTCGGGATCGTCTACGGAGTGCCCTCCGACGACCGACACCCCGGCCTCCGAGCAGACCGCGGCGCCGCCTTCGAGGACGCTTCCGAGAAGGGCGAAGTCGAGCGAGCGCGGCCACCCGACGAGGTTCAGAGCGGTGACGGGGCGGCCGCCCATCGCGTAGACGTCCGAGAGCGCGTTGGCCGCGGCGATCCGCCCCCAGTCGTAGGGGTCGTCGACGACCGGCGTGAAGAAGTCGACGGTCTGGACGAGCGCGACCTCGCCCGAGATCCGGTACACCGCGGCGTCGTCGGGCGCGTCGAGGCCGACGAGCAGCGCCGGGTCGGTATGGGTGTTCGTGACGTGACGCAGGACCTGCGCCAGCTCGGCGGTTCCGAGCTTGCAAGCTCAGCCGCCGCCGTGCGAGTACGACGTCAGCCGCACCTCCTGCCTCATGCCCTCACCCCCTCTCGCGGTCGGTCGCGCCGATCAGAGACGACGATTGGAACAGAAAGCCGAGGCGCTATCGCGCGCGGAGGTCAGCCGAGGAGCGCGAGCCCGGCCGTCAGCAGCGCGAGAGCCGCGTACGCCCGAACGGGCCGGCGGACCCGGTCCCGCGCGAACGGGTTCGGCCCCGGGACCCACTCCGACAGGTAGGCGACGTAGAGCGCGGCCATGACGAGCACGTGCGGCGCCGCGACCATGGCCGTCATCGCCAGCCCGCACGTCACGAGGCAGCCGGCCGCGTGCGCCGCACCCGCCGTGACGGTGAACACGTCGCATCTCCATCCGCGGAGGGGGCCGACGCGCACGCGGCCGCACCTGTCGGCGAAGCGCCTGCGACTGCCCGACGTCTGCCATGCGATCGCAGCGACCAGGACCAGGGCGAAGGACCAGGGCGGCGCCACGAGGCCTCCGAGCTCGTAGACCCCGAGCGCGGCGGCACTCCCGAAGACGAACCAGACCGCGGTGAACCCCGCGAGGTGCTCGACGATCGTCCGGCTCCGGCGGCTTCGCAGCGAGCGCTCCGCGACGACCTTCGCCGAGGGGGCCGCGAGCGGCAGCATCATCGCCGCCATCAACGCGCCGTGCTCGAGGGCGTGGTGGAGCGCGCCTCCTCGCGGCGCCCCGGCGTGCCAGCCGAGGGCGACGACGGCGAACGCGGCGACGACCCACAGCGGCGCCTCGTTCGACGTGGAGATGCGCCGGATCGGCGCGAGCCCGGGGACGCGCGCCCGCACGCGACGGCTCCTTAGCCTGCGGTGGTGTAGAGCGCAGCACGCTCCCAGAACGGCTCGCCTTCGACGTCCGGTCCCGCCGGCTCGAACGTCACGTCGACCGCGCTCGTGTCCTCGGCGGCGACCGTGTCGGCGATCTCGGACAGGTCGAACGTGATGGTCTGGCGGCCACCGCTCTCGGTGAGGCCGGCAAGGCCGAACGGGGCGATGGTCCCGACGAGATAGGGCTCGCCGCCCGCGATGCGGACGTAGACGTTCCACATCGACGACGCGTCCCCGCCCTCGACGCCGGCGTTCTCGAGCCGGAGGAAGAGCCCACGCGCCTGTTGCTCCTCGGGCCCGGCGTCGCTCAACAGCCGCTGTTCGGCCGCGGGGTGCTCGACGTCGATGTGGGCGCCGCTACGCACCGATCCCTTGCCGGGGCTCGCCCCGACGAGATCGAGGTCGTCGTCCTTGCGGGGGTTCTCCACCACGTCGGCCAGCATAGCGGCGGGTCGCAGCTCGTCCGGTGGTGGGAGGACGTCGTACGAGTAGCCTGCGGCGGCCGTCGTGCCGACGTCGCCGACCCGCACCGTCCGCCGCCCCTCCTCGGGGTCCGGGAACGAGAACGTCGTGTTCAGCCATTCGTCGTCTTCGGGGTTCGCGCGCCCCGGCAGCGTGAGCCATTCCTCCCACAGGCGATCGATGTTGCAGTGATGGATCCAGAACAGGGGGTCGAGAGGCGACTGGAAGCCCGCCATGTCGCCCCCGACGAAACCGTGGACGACGTTGTGGGGGTTCAGCTCGACGTCACCCGGGAACCTGCCGCGGTGGTAGTCGCCGGGCGCGGTCTGCGGCCTTCCACCGAACGCGGCGAAGGTCCCCTGTCGCTGCCAGGTCGGCGCGGCGACGGTGCGGGGGCGCAGCGTCCGGTCCGGGTCGAACAACGGGCTCGACTCGTCGAGGAACTGCGGCGGCACCTGGATCTCGTTCGGGTCGGTGTAGTCCCAGTACGGGAGGCCCCAGTCGGCTTCGCCGGTGAGCGACTGGATGATGCGCTCGAACTGCATGAGATAGATGCGGTGCCACGGGAGGAAGAACCACGAGCCGTGACGGCACTGGCTCCAGTCGTCGGGCTCGCCGGGCTGCCATCCCGTCGCCCCCGGGTTCCCGTGGATCAGCGACTGGTACCACCAGCCGATCGGGTCGGACTGATCCTGTTCGCTGCGCTCTCGCATGAGGCGCACGCCCTCGGCGTAGACGTCGAGGTCCGCGGCAGCGTCCGGGGTCGAGGCACCGCGGCGTACCGGCATGCCGTCGACATTACGCGTCCGTACGCCGCGTTGTAAAGGCAGACAAGCATGTAGAGAAGTTCACGCGACGGGTGAATCGCCGCGGCGGGAGGACCGAAGAACGACCGTGAAGGTGCTCCTGGTCGACGACCACGCCCCCATCAGGGCGAGCCTGAGGCAGCTCCTCGAGATGCGGCCCGGCTACCAGGTCGTCGGCGAGGGCTCCAACGGGCGCGAGGCGGTGGCCGCGGTCGACACGCACGCCCCCGACGTCGTCCTCATGGACATGAACATGCCGGTGATGAACGGCGTGGAGGCGACGCGCGCGATCAAGGAACGCCATCCGGACGTGAAGGTCCTGGCGCTGACCGCGTTCGGCGACATGTCGCTGGTGTCGGCGTCGATCAAGGCGGGGGCCTCGGGATACCTCTTGAAGGGCGGGTCGGCCGAGGAGCTCCTGAACTCGCTGGCGGCGGTCGCCGTCGGCCAGGGCGCGCTGGACAAGGAGGTCACTCGCGGCGTGATCGACGACGTCGCCACTCTCTACCGGTCCGAGCAGGAGCGCGCCGCTTCCCTCGAGGAGCTCGACCGCATGAAGAGCGAGTTCGTCTCGGTCGTGTCGCACGAGCTGCGGACGCCGCTCACCGGGATCAAGGGCGGGGTGCGCACGCTCCAGGCCGGTTGGGCGCAGCTCGACGACCCGACGAAGCTCGAGCTCCTCGACAACATCGACCACCAGTGCGACCGGCTCACGCATCTCGTCGACCAGATCCTCACGGTGTCGGGGATCCAGAGCGGCGGCCTCGGCCTCGCCGCAGACCGCTTCTCCCTCGGCGAGGTGGCGCAGGCGGTCGTCGCGTCGCTGATGCGGGCGTACCCCGGGCGTTCGGTCGAGGTAGACGCCGCCCCGGACGTGGAGGCGGCCGGGGACCGGGGGCGGATCGTGCAGGTCGCGCTGGCGCTCGTGAAGAACGCGCTCGAGCACACGCAAGGGCCCGTCCGGGTCGCCGTGGCGTCGTCGGGCGGGACCGCCCGTCTCTCGATCGAGGACGAGGGGCCGGGCCTCGACGACCGGTTGCTCGACAGACTGCTGACGCAGCCGTTCGAGCAGGCGGACTCGTCGGCGACGCGCACGGTAGGAGGCCTCGGGCTGTCGATCTACATCGCGCGGCGCGTGCTCGAGGCTTCGGGTGGACGTCTCGAAGCCCTCAGCTCACCGGACGGTGGGTCGACGTTCACGATGGTCGCGCCGCTCGCTCGGCCGCGCTAGCGGACCCAGTCGGCCCCGCGCACGCCCGGCACGTCGGCGGCGAGCGCCACGACCTCCTCGGGCGACACCCCCGGCGCGAGCGCGAGCCGCGCCACGAGCTGCTTCTCGTCGTCCTCGTCGCCCGTGAACTTGACGGACTCGACGCGTGACCCGCGCAGCTCGAACACGTCGACGAGCTGCGCGAGCCGCAGGTTCTCGCCGATCCGAACGGTGATCCGGGCGTCGCCCTTCCTCAGCCGGCGGAACAGCGCTCTCCGCAGCTTCTTCAGCAGGTACAGCGCGAGGACCGTGAAGATCGCGGTGACGGCCGCTCCCCAGTAGTAGCCGAGGCCGATGCTCAGGCCCACCGCGGCCGTCACCCACAGCGACGCCGCGGTCGTCAGGCCGCGCACGCTGAAGCCCTGCTGGATGATCGCCCCGGCCCCCAAGAAGCCGATCCCGGTCACGACCTGCGCGGCGACGCGGGTGGGATCGAAGCGCACCCGCCCCGGCACGTCGTCGAAGAACGCCTCGACGCCGTACGCGCCGGCGAGCGTGAACAGCGCGGCCCCGAGCGAGACCAGCATGTGCGTCCGGAACCCCGCGGGCTGGTCGGAGAGCTCGCGCTCGAACCCGATCAGCCCGCCCAGGAACGCGGCGAGGACGATCCGTATGACGAGCTCGTATTCCTGGAGCGTGTGAGCCTCCCGGTCCGTATGCCGTCGTCAGAGCATAGGGACCGAGCGGCATGCTCAGCGCGTCGAGACGATCCTGTTCCCGAAGGCGACCGTGCCGGCGACCAGCAGCACGGCTAGTCCCCAGGCCCAGAGCGGATTGCGCCGGGCCACGTCGGTAACGTCCCCGGGGAGGACGAGCCCCGCCGCGACCTTCGACGGCGAGCCGAGCCCGGTCGGGTCGATCGCGAGGTCGTGGTCGAGCGACGCCGCCTTCGCGTCGATCTTCAGGTAGCTCAGCCACATGCCCTCTTCGGGTATCCAGCCCATCCCCTTGTCGGACCGGAGGTCGCGGACCAGCGACTCGGAAGCGACCTCGCTGACCTCGAGGCTCATCGTCGTGCCCGGCCGCGGGAGCAACGCGGGCCGCGCATCGGTGAGCAGGAAGACGTCGGCCTGGACGGTCTCGGACGCGCGGCGGCCGAGCGAGAGGATGCGCAGCGGCACCCACGGGTCCTCCGTCGGGATGCTCAGGTGGATGGGGGTGCCGTCGCCGATCCCCTGGCCGAGGCGTTCGGCCTCCGCGGCGTCGAAGCGCGCGGCCATGAAGATCGGGCTGCGGCGCGCGTAGAACTCGAGGACCTCCGGCGCGTCCGGCGGCAGCGCGAAGCCGTTGTCGAGCGCCCACCTCCCGACCTCGGAAGCTCCTCCCTCGAGGACCGTGATGTCGAGCGCGTCGATGCGCGTCTCGAACAAGACGTCCGCGCTCGTACCGGCTGCGAGATCCGCGGTGCGGAACTCCAACGGCTGTGGCGGCTGCACCTCCTCGACGAGACGCTGCAACGTCCAGTCGCCGCCGCGCACGACGTCGGTCGGGACACCCGGCAACGGGACGATCGATCCGAACTCGCCGCCCCCGCCCGCGTACTCGAACGACGTGACGTAGTGCTCGACGCCGTCGTGGTAGCCCGCGAGCGTCGTCGTCCGCACGAGGTTCACGGTTCCGTTCGGGGCAACGAGCCCTCCGCAAGCCAGCGCGGGCGCGGCCACGAACAGCGACGCGGCCACCGCAACCAGACAGGTCGTCCACCGGCGCATGACGCCTCCCCTCGATCGGTTCGATGTGAGGGCTTGGACGGCGGCCGCGCGCTC
>DASQEJ010000098.1:0-7292 GCA_035633715.1 Actinomycetota bacterium
CTCGCTCAAGGGGAGACGTCCAGCTGCGCTCTTCGGTACACGGCCTGGCCGAACTACGGCGTCAGCGCGGGGCGGCCAAGCGTTCGGCGGCCCTCGCGTATTGCTTGCCTGCGTGGTAGCTCGAACGCACCAGCGGGCCGCTCTCTACCCAGGCGAAGTCCAGCTCCTCTTCGCCGTAGGCCTTGTAGCGCTCGAACTCCGCGGGCTCGACCCACCGGTCTACCGGCAGGTGCCACGACACGCTCGGCTGCAGGTACTGACCGATCGTCAGCACGTCGCAGCCCGTCGCGCGCAGGTCTCGCATCGACTCGTAGACCTCTTCCTCGCGCTCGCCCATGCCCACGATCAGATTGCTCTTCGTCACTTGGTCCGGGCGGATCTCCTTCGCCCATCGCAGCAGGTCCAGCGTCGCTTCGTAGCCGAAGCCGGGCCGAATGGAGGGATGGAGGCGGCGGACGGTCTCGAGGTTGTGCGCGAGCACGTCGGGCCGCGCGTCGATCACCCGCTCCAACGACGTCCGCGGCTCCTCGCGGCGTCCCTTGAAGTCCGGGATCAGGATCTCGATCCCGCACTCCGGCATGGCATCGCGGATCGCCCGGACGGTCGCCGCCCAGTGGGCCGAGCCCGCGTCGTCGAGGTCGTCGCGCGCGACGCCGGTGACGACCGCGAAACGCAGGCCCATCAGACGGACGGCCTCCGCGATCTTCGACGGCTCCTCGGCGTCGAGGGGCTGGGGCTTCGCCGTCATCACGTCGCAGAAGCTGCACCGGCGCGTGCAGAGGTCGCCCCCGAGCAGGAACGTCGCCTCGCGCGCCTCCCAGCACTCGTAGATGTTCGGGCAGGCCGCCTCCTCGCACACCGTGTGGAGGCCGCGCTCGCGCATGATCGCGCGCAGCTCCGAGAAGTTCTCGCCGGTCTTCACGCGCACCTTCAGCCACTCCGGCCGGCGCTGCGGGCGCGGCGCGTCGACACCAGGGGCCGCGTGCAACGGCGTACCGCGACGCAGGTCGCGCTCGATCGACTCGCGCGTCCTGATCGTCGGGATGACCGTTTGTGGAGCCACGAAAGCCCTAGAACTCCGCCAGCTTGCGCATCTCTTGCTCGATCTTGTCGACGTCGGGCATGAACCACGCCTCGAGCGGCGGCGCGAACGGCATGGCGGGCACGTGCGGCCCCCCGATGCGGACGATCGGCCCGTCGAGCTCGAACATCGCCTTCTCGGCGATCTGCGCGGCGACCTCGGCCCCCACGCCGAGGAACTTGTTGTCCTCGTAGACGACCATCGCCTTGCTCGTCTTGCCGACAGACTCGAGCACCGTGTCCATGTCGAGCGGGAAGATCGAGCGCAGGTCGATGACCTCGACCTCGAGCCCCTCGCCCGAGAGCCTCTCGGCCGCCTCGATGCAGTAGTGGTGCATGAGCCCGTACGAGATGCACGTGAGGTCCGTGCCCTCGCGCCGCACGACGGCCTTGCCGAGCGGGATCGTGTAGCGCTCGTCGGGGACCTCGCCCTTGATCAGCCGGTACGTCTTCTTGTGCTCGAGGTAGATGACCGGGTCCTCGTCCTCGATCGCCTGGGCGAGCATCCCCTTCGCGTCGTAGGGGGTGGACGGCACGACGACCTTGAGCCCGGGCACGTGCGCGTAGAAGGCCTCGACCGACTGCGAGTGGTACAGCGCGCCGTGGACGCCGCCGCCGTACGGCGCGCGGACCACCATCGGCACCGTGAAGTCGCCGTTCGAGCGGTAGCGGATGCGCGCCGCCTCCTGCACGATCTGGTTGAAGCCGGGGAAGCTGAAGTCGGCGAACTGCATCTCGGCGACCGGCCTCATCCCGTCGATCGCGAGCCCGATCGCGACGCCCGCGATCAGCGCCTCGTCGAGCGGCGTGTCGAGCACGCGGTCCTCGCCGAACTCGTCGAGGAATCCCATCGTGACGCGGAACACGCCGCCGCGCGCCCCTACGTCCTCGCCGAGGACCATCACGCGGTCGTCCCGGCGCATCTCGTCAGCAAGCGTGTCGTGGATCGCCTGTACGACGTTCTTCTCGGGCATGGCGCTACACCACCTCCAGATCCGCGTACACGTTGTGTCCTGCGCTCAGCGGGTCCGGGAAGTCGGACTGCTCCGCCTCCTTGGCGCCCTCGGCCACCTCTGCCTTCGTCCTCTCACGCAGCTCCGCGATCCTGCCGTCGTCGATCATGTCGACCGACTTCAGGTAGGTCTCGAAACGCGGGATCGGGTCCTTGCGCTTCCACTCCTCGACCTCTTCCTTCTTGCGGTACGTGCGGTCGTCGTCGTCCGACGTGTGGGAGTAGTGGCGGTAGGTCCGCATCTCGATCAGCGTCGGGCCCTCGCCGGCTCGCGCACGATCGACGGCCTCCTTCGAGACCTTGTAGCACTCGAGCACGTCGTTCCCGTCGACCTCGAAGCCGGGGAAGCCGTAGCCCTCGGCCCTCTTGTAGACGCGGCCCCCGAGCTGCTTCGACTCGTGCACGCTGATCGCGTACTGGTTGTTCTCGACGACGAACACCAACGGGAGCTTGTGCACGCCGGCGAAGTTCATCGCGCCGTGCCAGTCGCCTTCGGAAGTACCGCCCTCGCCGCACCACGTCCCGACGACCGCGTCTTCCTTCTTGAGCTTCTTCGAATACGCGATGCCCGCGGCGTGCAGACACTGCGTCGCGATCGGCGACGAGCCGGTGATGATGTTGCGCTCGCGGCTCCCCCAGTGCGCCGGCATCTGCCGGCCGCCCGAGGACGGGTCGTCCTTCTTGCCGAAGAGGCCGAGGAAGACGTCTTTAGGCGTGAACCCCGCGACGAGCACGAGCGCCATGTCCCGGTAGTAAGGGCAGAAGACGTCCTTGCCCCTCTCGAAGGCCCACCCGGAACCGACCTGGGCGGCTTCGTGGCCCGATACCGGCACGACGAACGGGGCCTTGCCCTGACGGTTCAGCCCCCACTGCCGCTCGTCACAGAAGCGCGCCATGAGCATGTAGCGGTACATCTCGAGCAGGTCGTTCTCCTTCAACCCGAGATCGGTGTGCAGGTCCTTGCCTTTGGCCATAGGGGCGGTCCTCCCTCTTTCGATTGTCTTTGCCGGTCCCGCCGAGGCGGCCCCGGGTCCTACAGGGCGCCGGCCGTCAGGTGCCCGGCGCGGTGCAGCGTTCGTGGATGGGTCCAGACGAGAGTGCGGTCGAACGTCTCGGCGAGGTGCAGCGCGGCGAGCGACGCGACGTCCTTCAGCGGCCAGATCTTTCCGGTCTCCGCGGCGACCGACGTCACCCAGCGGTCGCGGATGCCGCACGGGACGATCCCCTCGAACATCGAGAGGTCGGTCGCGACGTTGAAGGCGAAGCCGTGCATGCTGATCCCGCGCGTGATCTTCACGCCGATCGCGCCGATCTTGTTGCGGCCGACCCACACGCCCGTGTGCTCGTCGTCGCGATGGGCCTCGACGCCGAGCGCTCCGGCGACCTTTATCAGGACGTCCTCGAGCTTGCGGAGGTACGAGATCACGTCGTAACGCTCGCCGAGGCCGAGGATCGGGTAGCCGACGAGCTGGCCGGGGCCGTGATACGTCGCGCGACCGCCGCGGTCGACCTCGTACATCGAGATCCCGCGCGTCGCGCGCTCGCGGTCGCCGTAGACGAGGTCTTCCTTCGTCCCGCGCCGGCCGAGCGTGTAAGTCGGCGGGTGCTCGAGGAGCATCAGCGTGTCGCCGACCTCGCCGTCGAGCCGCGCGAGGAAGAGCTCCTGCTGCCACGACCAGGCCGCGGGGTACTCGACCCGGCCGAGCCAGGAGGCGGTGAGGGCGGAGGGCCCGGGGGCCGGGGGCGTGCTCACAGGTACTGCGACAGCTCCTGGCTGAAGTCCGTCGTCTCGATGCGCTCGCGCAGGCGGGCGAGGAACTTCGCCGCCTCGGCGCCGTCGATCGTGCGATGGTCCCACGACATCGGCAAAAAGCCCATCGAGCGCACTGCGATCGCGTCCTCGTCGGTGACGACCACGCGCTTCTGGATCGCTTCGAACGCGAGGATCGCCGTCTGGCCCCTCGGGATGATCGGCACGGACATGATCGACCCGAACGGGCCGGGGTTCGTGATCGTGAACGTGCCGCCGGAGAGGTCGTCGGGCGTGAGCTTCTTGTTCCGGGCCCTCGTCGCGACGTCGTTGATCCCGCGCGCCAGGCCGGCGAGGTTCTTCTCGTCCGCGCCCTTGACGACGGGGACGATCAGGCCACCGCCGTCGAGCGCCACGGCGATCCCGAGGTTCACGTAGCGCTTCAGCACGTTCGCCTGCTGCTCCTCGTCGAAGGTCGCGTTGACCTCCGGCATCTCGAGCAGCGTGTCGCACACCGCGCGGGCGAGGAACGGGAGATACGTGAGGTTGAAGCCCTCGAGCTGGCGGAAGCGCTCCTTCGCCTTCGTGCGCAGCGCGACGACGCGGGTCCAGTCGGCCTCGACCGCGTTCCATGCGCGTGCGGACTCGTGCGACGCGGCGACCCTGTGCTCGGCGGTGCGGCGGCGGATGTTGGACCACGGGACGACCTCTTCGCGGGCGCCGCCCGAAGCAGCGGCTGCGGGGGCCTCCTCGCGGCGCGGCGGCGGGGGCGGCGGCGCGTCCTTGCGGGCCGGCTCTTCCTGTCGCGGCGCGGGCTCGGCCTGCGCGGCGGGACGGGCTTCGCGCCGCGCCTTGCCCTCCTCCACGTAACGCAGGACGTCCTGCTTGCGGATGCGGCCGCCGGTACCGGTCCCGTCGATCTCGTCGAGGTTCACGTCGTGCTCGTCGGCGAGCCGTCGCACGAGCGGCGAGATGATGCCTCGCTTCGAGGAGTCGCCGGGCTTTCCAGAGGGTCCGCCCGTCGAGGGGCGGCTCGAAGGAGCGAGGTCCTTCTTTCCTTCTTTGCGCACGGCGGAGGCGTCGGCCTTCTCGCTCTCCCTCCGCTCTTGCGTGCCGCCGGAGCCCTGGCCGCCCTCGGCTCCCAGGTCGCCCGCGGCCCCGCTCTGCTGGCGCTGCTCCGCTACCTGCTCGGCGCGGTCGCCGACCTCCTCCGACGCGCCGGCGTCGCCTTCGGGCACGCCCGCGCTGCTGGCGGCCTCGGTCTCTGCCTGGTCCGGGGCGGCCGCGTCCCCTCCGCCGGAGTCGCCGCCCTCGGCTGCGCCGTCACCGACGATCGCGAGGGCCGTCCCGACCTTCACGGTGTCGCCCTCTTGCACGAGGATCTTCTGGATAGTGCCGGAAGCCGAGGACGGGACCTCCGAGTCGACCTTGTCGGTCGAGATCTCTACGAGGAGCTCGTCCTCCTCGATCGTGTCGCCCTCTTGCTTCAGCCATCGGGTGATGGTGCCCTCGACGACCGTCTCGCCGAGCTGCGGCATCTTGATCTCGGTTGCCATCTAAGGCCGACCCCTCCCCTGTGAGAGAACCCTCGGTCCGGGACGCTTGCGCGCTCGTTCGAGGAGACCCGACGGACCGCCTAGGCGGGACGCCAAGAACTAGTGATTGTGTTCGCCCAGGGTACCCGCGCCCCGGGCGTCTCTGCTCGGGGCGGCCGCGCCTCGGTCGTACTCGTCGAGCGGGTCGCGCCAGTTAGCCGCCCGGAGGCGACGAGATCTCCTCGTAGTCCGACGGAGGCTCGACGTCTACCTCGACGCCGTAGTCGAAGAGATCCATCGTGATGTCCATCTCCGCGCTCTCGCCCTGGGCCTCGACCGACATCTTCAGCTCCATCCGGCGCGGCAGACCGTCCTCGTCGATCCACACGTCCGCGGGGATCGAGTCGACCTCGCCGCCGAGGGCCTCGAGCTGGGTCCTGATCTCGTCCGCGGCCTCGTCGTTCGGCGCCTGCTCGAGGATCTTGTCGAAGGAGAGCTCCGCCCTGTAGTGGGTGGTCTCCGTTCCGTCGATCTCCTCGGTCCCGACCTCCTCGATCTCGTCGCTCGCGCCACGAAGGAACGACAGGTACTGCGAGGGGTCCTGGCTGAACTGGTTGGCGCCGCCGGGGATCGAGGTGAGATCCATGCGGATCCAACCGCCGTCACCGCCGAGCTGCTCCGGCATCTTCATGTAGAGGTAGGTCGAGTCGACGATCGTCTCGATGGACTGCGGCTCGCCCAGGCCGGCGCCAGAGACGGTCATCGTCATCTCGCCGATCTCCGCGTCGAAGTCGAACGCCCCCTCGCCCTCGATCTCGAGCTCTTGGCCGGAGACGCTCATCGCCATCGTCATCGTCATGCGGGAGCTGCCGGCCTCGGTCGCGCTGTCTGCGGCCGCTGCGAGCTGGTTGACGCCGCCTCCGCCACCGCCTCCGGTGTCTTCACCGCAGGCGACGCCGGTCAGCCCGAGGACGACCGCGCACAGCCCAACGAAGAGCCTTCTCATGCCGTCCGCCTTTCGCTAGCCGTGGAGCGGCTTGCCCGCCAGCTCCAGGAACGTCTCGCCGACTACCTCGGTCAGCGTGGGGTGCGGGTGGATTATCTCCGCAAGCTCCGACGGATACGCCTCCCACGACGTGACCAGCATCGCCTCGGCGATGAGGTCGGAGGCGCGGGGGCCGATGATGTGCACTCCGACGACGGCGCCGCCCTTCTCGGCCACCGTCTTCACGAAGCCCTGCCCGCCGCCGAGCATGAGCGCGCGGGCGTTCGCCGAGAACGGATAGCGCTTGGTCTCGACCTCCATCCCGAGCTCCTTCGCCTTGTCCTCGGTGAGGCCGACCGCCGCCACCTCGGGCTGGCAGTAGATGACGTGCGGGACGTTGCGGTAGTCGACCGCGGTCGGGCTCTCGCCTGCGAGGAGCTCCGCGACCCGCATCCCTTCCGCGTACGCGACGTGCGCTAGCTGCGGGTGCGGCCAGTTCGCGTCCGGCACCCACACCGCGTCGCCGATCGCGTAGACGCCGTCGACGTTCGTGCGGAACTGCTGGTCGACGACGATGAACCCCTTGTCCATCTCGATCCCGGCCTCTTCGAAGCCCATGCCCTGCGTGTTGGGGCCGCGGCCGATCGCGACGAACATCCGGTCGGCCGTGAGCGTCTTGCGGTCGCCGTCCTTCTCGATCTCGACCTCGACGCCCGAGTCGGTGGTGCTGGCGCCCGCGACGGACGTGCCGAGGTGGAACTTGATCCCGCGCTTCTGCAGCAGCTTGATCAGCGCCTCGGAGATGTCGCTGTCCTCGGCGGGAGCGATCTTCGGGAGCATCTCGACCACCTGGACGTCGGCGCCGAACGAGCGGTAGACGCTCGCGAACTCGAGCCCGATGTAGTTGCCGCCGACGATGACGACCGAGCT
>DASQEJ010000099.1:0-1520 GCA_035633715.1 Actinomycetota bacterium
GGTCAGAGCCGCGTCGCAAGCTGCGCCGCAGGTGTAGTCACCCTCGTTCTCCGTGCCGAAGGACTCCATCGCCGTGGCGGCGTTCTTGACCGCCGACTCGGTCTGAGCCTTCCAACCCTTCTCCCTCTGACGGAGGAAGACGGGGATTGCGATCGCAGCAAGGATCGCGATGATGATGATTACGACCAGGAGCTCGATGAGGGTGAAACCGCCCTCTTTCTCCCGTGCTTCACGAATCCGCTGGAACATCCAGCACCCCTTTCTGTGTGCCCCTACAAGCCGGCTTCAGGGACCTCCGATGACGACGAACCGATGCACATCGCCTGCGAGGTGAACGGCCCGCCCATAAGGACCGTCCCCGATGCAGGTAGCCCGGCTGGCCCTTTCGAGGCTCCGTGGCTTTGCGTCCCCGCCTTCCGACGGGTTTGCCTTTAGCTGCGCTACTAGGGTTCCGGCTTGCAGTCCATCTATCGGAGGGGCTCACGGGCCCCTTTAGGAAAAGGCGCGCGCCGTGGGCCTAGTCATTTCTACGGAGAGGCGCTCCGGACGGCGGCGCCTGGACTAGTCCCGTCAGACGCCGACGTAGTCGGCGAGGTGCTCGCCGGTGAGCGTCGACCGGGCGGCGACGAGGTCCGCCGGCGTGCCCTCGAAGACGATCCGGCCGCCGTCGTGCCCCGCGCCGGGCCCGAGGTCGACGATCCAGTCCGCGTGCGCCATGACCGCCTGGTGGTGCTCGATCACGATCACGGACTTCCCGGAGTCGACGAGCCGGTCGAGCAGGCCGAGCAGTTGCTGCACGTCGGCGAGGTGGAGGCCGGTGGTCGGCTCGTCGAGGACGTAGACGCCGCCCTTCTCCCCCATGTGGGCCGCGAGCTTGAGCCGCTGCCGCTCGCCGCCCGACAGCGTGGTGAGCGGCTGACCGAGGCTGAGGTACCCGAGCCCGACGTCGGCGAGCCGCTGCAGGATCTTGCGGGCGGCGGGGACGCTCGCCTCGCCGTCGCCGAAGAGCTCCTCGGCCTCGGTGACCGGCATCGCGAGAACCTCGCTGATGTCGCGGCCCCCGAAGCGGTACTCGAGGACCGACGCCTGGAACCGCTTCCCCTCGCAGTCCTCGCAGGTAGTGGCGACGCCCGCCATCATCGCCAGGTCCGTGTACACGACGCCGGCGCCGTTGCAGGTCGGGCACGCGCCCTCCGAGTTCGCGCTGAACAGGGCGGGCTTGACCCCGTTCGCCTTGGCGAACGCCTTGCGGATCGGCTCGAGCAAGCCCGTGTACGTCGCCGGGTTGCTCCGTCGTGAGCCGCGGATCGCGCCCTGGTCGATCGCCACGACCCCGTCGCGGCCGGCGACCGAGCCGTGGATCAGCGAGCTCTTCCCCGACCCGGCCACCCCGGTGACCACGACCAGGACGCCGAGGGGCACGTCGACGTCGACGTCCTTCAGGTTGTGCGTCGTCGCGCCCCGGGACGGCGTCGTGGTGGTCGACCAGGGCGCGATCCGGGGGTCGCGCCGGAGCAACC
>DASQEJ010000100.1:0-1826 GCA_035633715.1 Actinomycetota bacterium
CGCACCACCCGCCACCACGGGAGTCCTTCCGCGCGCCTGAGGACGTTGCCGACAGCGCGGGCCGCGCCCGGGAACCCGGCTTCGGCCGCGATCTCTCCGTACGTCGCCACGTCACCCGGCTCCAGCTTGCGGATGAGGGCGACGACGGAGTCTTCGAAGCTCGATCCTTCGTTTCGCACGTGCGCGACGGATCGCCTAAGGACCGGCTCTGTAGCGGAACGGGGCGTCGCTGCCGTCGTACAGACACACGAGCGCTTTGGTCGCGCCGGGGGGTACGACGCCCTTCTCCGCGCGGCTTCGCGTCGCGTAGAAGACGTATTCCTCCGTCACGAAGCCCGGGTGCACGAACCGGAAGAACGCCAAGTCGAAGTCCGCCCCGGCCTCGCCCGCCACGAGCTTGAAGTCTTCGCCCCACGTACCCCGCTCGACCTCGAACTGGTAGCCGACGTAACCGCTCAGCGCGGGTTGCTCCAGCGTCGCGAGCTGGTACTGGGCCCCGAGGCCGAGGCACCCGTCGCCGTACATCGGATGCGGGGTCGCGACCTTGATCGAGCCGTCGACCTTCTGGCTGCGAGACGGCGACGCGCCGAGAGGAGACGCCGTCGCGAGGGCCGCCACCGTCACTGCGCTCAAGATCGCCCGTCCCCTCATGCCACAGGCCTTCGCCGCCACGGTGACCCGCTCCTCCCCACGGGGACTGGCCGCGTTGGGCCCCGCATAGGATTCGCCGCGATGAAGCCAGACGCAACCGAGGCTCCGCAGGAGGCCTCCGGATCCGGAGACATCCACACGTACGCGGTCGACCTCTGGGTCGAGGACGAGGCGCTGCTGTGCGACGCCCCCGCGTTGAAGTCGATGCTCGAGGAGGCCGCGGCCGCCGGGGGGGCCACCGTGCTCGGCGGGGACGCGCACGTCTTCCCGAACGGCGCCGTCACGGTGTTCTTGATCCTGGCGCAATCGCACCTGAGCCTTCACACCTGGCCCGAGTACCACCTCGCGAACGTCGACCTGTTCTCGTACGGGCCGATCCGGGGGGACAGCGTCGTCGAGGTCGTGAAGAAGACCCTGGACGCGAGAGACGTCAACCTCGTCCGGCTCCTTCGCTCCGTCAGGCGCTAGCGGACCCTAGCGGCGACGAACTCCGTGAGCGTGCCGATCGTGCGGAGGGAGTCGAGGTTCAGGTCCTCGCCCGCGACGTCGACGCCCAACCTCTCCTCGACGGCCTCCAGCAGCCGGGCGCCGGACACGGACCCGAGACCGACCCCGCTCCCGAACAGCTCGGTGTCGTCCGTCAGCTCGTCCGCGAACTCGGCGTCCCGGCCGGCGACGTCGGCCACGATCAGCCGGATCGTCCGCCCGACGCCGCCGCCGCTCATCCCGCCTCCGTGACGTCGATCCATTCGGGGACGACGGGGCCGGGATCGGCTAACGAGCGCGTCAACAGGATCGTGTCGTCGTCCGGACGCTCCACGGCACGGAACCCGCACGTCTTCAGCAACACCCGGAGCTCGAGGTTGTGTCGCGTGTCGCGCACCTCGGCGACGAGGTCCCTGGCTCCCGCGGCGCGCGCTCGTTCGGCGATCACTGCGAGGACCGCCTCGGCCACGCCCTTTCCCGCGACGCGGCACGAGACCGCCAGGAACGGGAGACGCCACGTAGCGATGCCGCCGTCGTCGGGTCGCTCAACGAACGCGGCTCCGATCGATCCGTAGTCCCCGAACCTGTCGACCAGACGCGCGACGACCACCGACCAGCGCGGGTCGTCGACTCGCCGGGCGATCTCGCCGGCCGTGATCCGCGTTCCCGACGAGCTGAGCCGCCGCGCC
>DASQEJ010000101.1:0-2373 GCA_035633715.1 Actinomycetota bacterium
GTCGTTCATGAGCGCGACCTTCTTCAGCCACTCGCGCGGGACGTAGTACCAGTGCGCCAGCCGGTCGATGACGAGCGAATGACGCGGCACGGCCCGCAGGTCGAACGGCTCGATCGTGACGCGCTCGGTCTCGAACGTGAACGTCTCGCCCTTGAACTCGATCTTCGGTGCGAGCCGCCGCATGATCCCCTCGAACGCGCCGGGCCAATCCTCCTCGGTGCCCAGCAACAAGCCGATCAGTTGTGTGTTCATGGTCACCCGCCCCCTTTTTGTCCTAACGGGATCGCAAGCGATCCCGTCCAATGCGAAAGTCCTCGTCACTCGGCTGCGCCGACGGTCAGCAGAATCTCGGTAGATGGTGCGCTATCTGGTTCCTCCACGAGGGCCAGTCGTGCGGCACGTCGTGGCCCCACAGATCGAGCTCGTGCTTGATGCCCTTGCTCGCGAGCACCCCGGCGAACTGCGTCGTGCTCTGCAGCGCGTTCGTCGTGTCCTCCCACTGACCCTGGCCGCACACGAGGAGCAGGCTCACCTGGTTGCGCAACCACTCGAGGTGGTCGCCGTCCATGTGCGCGACGTAGTCCATCGGGTTGTTGAAGTAGAACGCGTCGCCGCGGTGGCCGTGGCCGACGATCGAGACGTCGTAGACCCCGCTCTGGCAGATCGCGAGCGGGAACAGGTCGGCGCGCTTCAGCGCGAAGTTCGCCGCGTGGTAGGCGCCGAAGCTGCAGCCGGTCGTGATGATCTCGACCGCGCCTCCACAGTCCAGGTGGATGAACGGGACGACGTGGTTGACGATCCAGTCCTCGAACAGGCCGTGGCGCTCGGCCCTCTCCTCGAGAGACAGGTGCGGGACGTCCCAGCTCCCCGCGTCGTAGCTGTCGACGCAGTAGACCTTCACGCGGCCGGCGTCGATCAGCCCCCCGATCGCTCCGATCATCCCGTTGTTCTCGTAGTCCCAGGCGCGGCCCTGCTGCGACGGGAACACGAGCAGCGGACGGCCCCAGTCCCCGTACGCGATGACGTCGCCCTGCCCGCCGATCGCGGGGGCCGGGATCGCGACGTGGTCGCGCCTCACGCCGACCACACCTTCGCGAGGAGGTCGGTGAGGTGCGGGTCGAACGTGTCTCGCCAGCCGACCCAGTTGTGCGCGTCGCGGTTCTCGAAGAGGTAGACGTCGTAGCCCTGCGCCTCGAGGGCGTCGCGGACGGCCCGGTTGTTGGCGAGGTTCTCCTCGACCGCGCCGCACGTCATCGTGATCGGGATCGGGTGCGCCCAGTCGTCGGCCGTCAGCACCCCGCCGACGAAGCGGGAGATCCGCCGGAAGCGCGCGAACCCGGACTCGTGCGCGTCGAAACGCTGCCTGAAGAAGCTGCCGGACTGGAGGAAGAGGCCGCCGAACGTGGCGGGCGCACGGCGGTGCTGGACGAGCATCGCGAGGCCCCCGAGGCTCGCGCCCATGCCGATCCGCGCGGACCGCCCGTGCCGCGTCGGCGCGAGGCGGTCGAGGGCGGGAAGGATCTCGTGCGCCATCGCCCGCGAGTACGCAGCGGACGCGGAATACGTGTTGTCGCGGTCGACCGGCCCCACGAGCCCGGCCCTGCACCTCGGGATGCGCCCTCGGGACACCATCACCGCGAGGTAGTGCGTGAGCGCGGAGAACTTGGCGTACTCCGGTCCGTCGTGCGCGACGAGCAACGGCAGCGGCTCCTCGGGGTCGGTGTCGGCGGGCGCCCACACGATCGCCGGTATGCGGTCGCGCAGGATCCTGCTCGTGATCAGCGCAGGGGTCTCGTCGCCTGCGGGGGCGTCCTCCTCCAGCCACGCCGGAGACGTATAGCCGGGCAGCTCCAGCACGGACTTGTGCCCGAAGGGGCCGGGCGCCGTCAGCGGGTTGCCCGGGTCGGGGATCACCTCGTACCCCCCGTCCTCGTGGTGTAGCTCGAGCTGGTACTCCATGCGGTCCGCCTTCGGTCGTAGGAACGCCGCCTTCCACACGTCTGCGTTCGCGTCGCGCTGGAACTCGGGGCCGTTGCGAGGCCGGCGGATCTCCTGGAGCAGCCGCACGCCCGCGAGCGCGCGGTCCGGGTCGGGCAGCGAGAAGATCACGACCTCGTCCAGCACCTCCGGCCCCCGCACCGCCACCGCGGTCACCGTCTCGGCTCCCACGAGAAGAACCGGTTAGCGAGCAGCAGCCCGGCGACTCCCCACGCCGCGACGACGAGCAGGCTCGTCCAGTCGAAGACGTATTCGGGCCCGAGGTCGTCGGTGACGAAAGACGCGGTCATCGCGTCGGCGTAGTGACGCACGGGGAAGATCTTCGAGAACGTGACGAGCCATTCGGGGGCCTGGCTCGCGGGGACGAACACGTTC
>DASQEJ010000102.1:0-3566 GCA_035633715.1 Actinomycetota bacterium
TGCGTCAGCGTCACGTCGGGCGCGGCGGTGGCTCCGGCGTCGCCGTCCTCGGGAACGCTCTCGATCGAGCACCCGGCGAGCACGAGCGCGGCGAGGGCGGCGGCGACAAGGGTTCGTCTCATCGCACCGAGGATAGGGGGCGCCCGGAGGAACTCGACCTACGGACGCGAAGAGGCCGGCTGCTGTGGCTGCCGTAAGGGGAAGCTCCGGCGTGCCTCAGTAACCGGCCGTTTCCAGTGTGACGGACCCCCCGATGGGGGTCAAGACGTCGCGGTCGCCCTAGTCGCCGGAGGCCTCGAAGGCCTCGACCTCGGCCTGGCCCCCCATGTGGCCGCCGAGCGAGAACACGACGAGGTAGGAGCCCGGCTGCAGTGCGATGGGCTCGGTCACGTCGTCCGCGACCTCGGTCAGGCCCTGGAGCCCCCAGATGGCGCGCTCGACGGACGGCCCCTCGTACAGGACCTCCCGCGTGTCGGGGCGGACGAGGAACCACTGCTCGGGCTGGACCCCGGCGGGGGCCGACCACGACCGGCTGACCCGGAACGGGAGCGTCTTGCCGCCCCGCAGCGGGATGCCGCTGTCGCCGTGCGACATCTTCGCCGGGCGCACCGACGCCGAGAAGACCTTTCGTTGGGTCCCGCTGATCTGGGCTTCCATCGCCGGAAAGATATAACGCTAGAGGACCCGCAGCCCGACGATCTTCGGGGTTCCGTCCCGCTCGGCCCACCGGGACTCGATCACGACCTCGTCGCCGCCCCCGGAGTACCTGATCTGGACGAGGGCCTCTTCGCCCTCGATCTCGACCGAGCCGACCTCGGACGACTCCAGCGGCTTCGGCATCTTCTCCATGACCTGGCCCGCGGCGCCGTAGGCCTCCTTGTCGAGGTAGCTACCAGCGGTCTTCAGGTCGCCTTCGACGGTCGCGCGACCGTGTGCGTCCGCGTCGTCCCTGAGCTTTGCCTCGTCCATCCTGGTCTCCTCTCACTCGTTACCCCGCGCCGCCGCCGCGAGCAGGCGCTCGTAGATGCCGGGATCGTCTTTGTCTACTACGGGGAACCCCTCGCCGTGCTCGCCCTCCCAGTGCATCTCGATGCCGGGGTTGTGCGCGTCGAGACCTCCGGCGACGAAGAGGTGCGGGCTCCCGTTGACCTCGTCGCTCTCCGCGATCTCGCGGTCGGCCGCGAGGGCGCCCCTGGCTCGGCCGTCGTCGAGCGCCTCCGCCAGAGCCGCTACGTCGAGGCCCGGGACCGTCGACGCGACGTCGAGGATCTCGTGGCGCATCGCGACGTTGCGGCTGTCCCCGAAGAAGCCGCGCCTGAGCGCCCGGTCGAGCTGCTCCGCTAGCCGCAGCCCCTGCTCCTTCGCGGCGTAGACCGCCTCGAGCGCGGGCAGCATCGTCACCGGGTACTCGTGCTCCGGGCGTTGCCACATCTGCCAGCCCGCGTCGGGGGCGAGCGCTCCGGTCACCGGGATCTCCGCGTCGAGGACCTTCTTCGGCGTCGGCTGGCCGTTGAAGATCTCGAGCGGGAACGCGTGGACGTCGAACACCACGTCGTCGTCGAGCCCCATGGCCGCGCGCGTCTCGTGGAGCCTGTGGACGGCGACGTGGGCCCACGGGCACGCGATGTCGGCGAACACGACGACGCGGCCCCTCGGAATGTCGAACACGCGCCGAAGCATAGGCTCGCCCGATGTGCGTGTTCTGCGACATCGTCCGCGGCGACGAAGCCGCGCACGTCGTCTTCGAGGACGAGATCAGCCTCGCGTTCCTCGACGTCCGGCCCGTGTTCGAGGGCCACACGCTGCTCGTGCCCCGCGAGCATCACGAGACGCTCGCGGACCTTCCCGGGGAGCTGATCGGACCGTTGTTCACGAACGCCCAGATGCTCAGCCGCGCCGTCGTCGACGCGATGGGCGCGACCGGCACGTTCGTCGCGATGAACAACAAGGTGAGCCAGAGCGTGCCGCACCTCCACGTCCACGTCGTCCCCCGCCGGCCGAAGGACGGGCTGCGTGGCTTCTTCTGGCCGCGCCGCAACTACGCTGGGGACGACGCGATGCGAGTGGTGGCCGAGGCGATCCGTCAGAAGGTGGAGGGAGGGGCATGACGAGGGAGATCACGATCCGGTCCCGCGACGGGCTGACGCTCGAAGCCGCGCTGGACGAGCCGGAGCAGTCCTGGGGGCTGGTGATCCTGTGCCATCCGCACCCGCAGATGGGCGGGACGATGAACGCTCCGCTCCTCCTCGCGCTGCGCGACGAGATGGTCGAACGTGGATGGGTCGTGCTCCGCTTCAACTTCCGCGGCATCGGCGCCTCCGAGGGCGTGTCGGGGGACGGCGTCGCGGAGGTCGCCGACGCGGGCGGCGCGGTGGACTACGCCTTCGAGCACTTCCGCCACCTGCCGAGGGCGATCGCCGGGTGGTCCTTCGGCGCCGTCGTAGCGATCCGGCTCGCGGCCGAGGAGCTTCTCCTGCGGGGGTGCGTCGCGATCGCGCCACCGGTGCAGGAGAAGCCGGGCATCACGGCAGGGCTTCCTCCGGCGCGGAAGATGGAGCTGCTCGTCCCCGTCCTCGTCATCGTCGGAAGCAACGACGAACAGGTGTCGCCGGGCGAATGCGCCGAGTGGAGCATCAGCGCGGGCGTCGAGATCCTTCCGTTTCCCGGCGCCAACCACTTCTTCTGGGCCAAGTACGACGCCCTGGCGGGCACGGTCGGAGATTGGATCCAGGACAAATTGCTGAACGCGCCATGAGGATCGGCATCGATTGCTCGCAGCATCAGCTCACGTGGGACGCGCTAGTGGACCGTGTGCAATTCGCGGAGGACGTCGGCTTCGACGGCGCCTGGGTCTTCGATCACTTCAAGCCCATGTACGGCGATCCGACCGGGCCGTGCCTCGAGAGCTGGACGCTGTTGTCCGCGCTCGGCGCCGTGACGTCTCGCATCCGGCTCGGCGCGCTCGTCACCGGCGTGACCTACCGGCACCCCTCGATGCTCGCGATGGAGGCGGTGACGGTCGACCACGTGTCGAGCGGGCGGCTGGAGCTCGCCGTGGGGGCCGCGTGGTTCGAGCCCGAGCACCGCGAGCTCGGCTTCGACTTCCCGCCGCCGGGCCAGCGGGGCCGCCGCCTCGAGGAGGCGATCGAGGTCATGAAGCTCCTGATGACCGAGGACGGCGCGACGTTCGACGGCCGCTACTACCGCCTGCAGGACGCGGCGTACTACCCGAGGCCCGTGCAGCAGCCCCACCCGCCGCTGTGGATCGGCGCCGGTGGCGAGAAGGTCATGCTGCCGATCGTCGGGCGCCACGCCGACGTGTGGCACGGGTTCGGCCACGTCACGGAGCTCGACCGGAAGTGGCGGATCGTGGCGGAGCACGCCGAGGCGGCGGGCCGGGACCCGGCGACGATCGAGAGGTCGACGAGCCTGTCGATCTCGGAGTCGTGGGACGAGGTCAAGGCGACCGCCGCAGGCTTGCGCGAGGCCGGGATCGACTACGTGATCGCGAGCTGGCCGGCCGAGGGCAAGGCGCGGGTCGAGGAGTTCTGGGCCGAGGTGGCCCC
>DASQEJ010000103.1:0-5641 GCA_035633715.1 Actinomycetota bacterium
ACGGGAGCGGCAGGCCCGGATCGAGCCGGCGGACGCGCAGCCTCACTGAGCCTCGCTGTGCGGCTTCGGCGGCGACTTCTTCAGCAGCTGACCCAGCTCGCGCTCGAAGTCCGTCAGCTCCTGGAAGTCCTTGTAGACCGAGGCGAAGCGCAGGTAGGCGACCTCGTCGAGGTTGCGCAGGCGCTCGAGGACCTCGCGTCCTATGACCGACGTCGGGACCGGCCTCTCGCCCGTCGCCTTCATCGACTCCTCGACGTCGTCGACGAGCTCTTCGATCGCGGCCCCGCTGACAGGACGGTTCTTGCACGCGCGCCTGATGCCCTCGACGACCTTCGAGCGCTCGAACGGCTCCTCGTCACCGTTGCGCTTCACGACGAGGAGCGGCACCTCCTCGGCCCGCTCGAACGTCGTGTAGCGACGGCCGCACCCGAGGCACTCCCGCCGGCGCCGGATGACCCGCCCCTCCTCCGCCAGCCGGGAGTCGACGACCTTGTCTTCTCCGACGGCGCAGTAGGGGCAGCGCACTCAGCGCCCGATCTTCGCCACGTACGAGGACCAGGGGCACCAGCGCTCGCCGAGCCATTGCTTCTTGTGACGTTCGACGTAGCGCGGGTTGCCGTCGCACACCTCGATGAAGACCTCGCCGAGCACGATCGACCCCGGCCCCATCGTGTACGACCACTCGCGGTTGTAGCGCGACTCTCCACGCACGATCCCCGAAACGACCAGCGTCTTGTCCTCGGCCTCGGCCTCGGCCTTCATCAGCTTGATCGGCTTGCGCTCGTTCACGAACACCGTGAACGTGTCGTCCCGGCCCTCGAAGCCGAGCGTGAAGAAGCGCCCGATGTGGAACCGGCGAACGAGCGCCTCGTCGTGGCGGTCGACCGTCAACACGTAGCCGCCGGGACGCACGCGCTCTTCTTCGTTCCCGGGCGGCGAAGGCTCGGAGCTGTAGGAGCCCTCGCGCTGGTCCCACTCCCAGATCGCGGTCTGATCCGGCGCCAGCCACCGCTCGCCCTTCGACCAGTGGTTCTGCGCGACGACCTCGCCGTTCTTGGCGCGCGTGATCGTCCACGGCGTGTCGATCCGCTGGCGCTCGTCCGAGACGTTCTGCAGCACGGCGATCACCGGCGCGCCCGGGCGATGGTGGCGTTTGAGGTGCAGTTCGAAGACCGGCTCCGGTTTCGCGGGGGCGGCGAAGGAGACCAGCGGCAGGGACGTGACGGCCATCGCCGTCGCAAGGATCGCGCAGAGCTTTCTCATGTGGCCAGTATGCGTCAGACGGCTTCGGCTTCTTCCCGCCGGATCTTGTGCAATTCGTCCCGGAGCAACCGCACGTTGGTCTGGTAGTCGTCCAGGTCGATGTGCACACGCTCCTTCGCGACGAACGGCGTGTCGCGCCCGCACAGTGGGCAGGAGGCGGGACGGAGCTTGAGCTCCGCCCCGCACTCGCTGCAGTTCTCGAAGGCCATCTAGGAGCACCCGCTCGTCGATCCGCAGGAAGGACAGGCGAAGCACGATCCGGCCGGGTTCATCTGCACCCCACACGTCCCGCAGAAGGGCAGCGACCCGACGTTCGCCCCGGCCACGGGGCCGAGCACGATCACGCCCTCGCCCTCGTCCTTCTTCCCGTGCCCGTTGCCGTTGCCGTTGCCGTTCCCGTTGCCCTTCGGCGCGTCGATCCCGCCGGCGGCCGGGTCGAGCTTCGCCTCGATCTCGGCCTGCCGCTCCCCCGACGTGCGGATGCCGAGCCCGTGCCGCTCGTCGTCGGAGAGGTATGCCACGGCGAGCCTGCGGAAGACGTAGTCGAGGATCGACGTCGCGATCCGGAACTCGGGATCGTCGGTCATGCCCGACGGCTCGAACCTCGTGTTCGTGAACTGCTTCACGTAGGCCGACAGCGGCACCCCGTACTGGAGCCCCATCGAGATCGACACCGCGAAGGCGTCCATGATCCCGGCCAGGGTCGAGCCCTGCTTCGCGACCCTGAGGAAGATCTCGCCCGGGTTGCCGTCGGGGAACTCGCCGGCGGTGAGGTAGCCCTCGGTGTCCGCCACCCGGAACTTGAACGTCATCGAGCGGCGGGCCCGCGGGAGGCGGCGCCGGACCGGTTCGGGAAGGTCGGTCGCGAGCTTCGCCGGAGCGTCGGCCACCTTCTCCTTCTTCGTGACGGAGAGCGGCTGGGCCGTCTTGCAGTTGTCCCGGTAGATGGCGAGCGCCTTCAGGCCGAGCCTCCAGCCCTCGACGTACGCCTGCTCGACGTCTTCGATCGTGACGTTCTCGGGCATGTTCACGGTCTTCGAGATCGCGCCCGACAGGAACGGCTGGGCCGCCGCCATCATCCGGAAGTGGCCCATGTAGTGGATCGAGCGCTCGCCCATCGCGGTGTCGAACACCGACATGTGCTCCTCACGCAGGTGCGGGGCCCCGATGACGTGTGAGTTCTCGTCGATGAAGGCGACGATCTCGGCGACCTGCTGCTCGCCGGAGCCGAGCTTGCGCAGCGCCCGCGGGACCGTCTGGTTGACGATCGACATCGTCCCGCCGCCGACGAGCTTCTTGGTCTTCTTGAGCGCGAGGTCGGGCTCGATCCCGGTCGTGTCGCAGTCCATCATCAGCCCGATCGTCCCCGTGGGCGCGAGGACCGTCGCCTGTGCGTTGCGGTAGCCGTGGCGGGCGCCCAGCTCGACGACCTCGTCCCACGACGCCCGGGCGGCCTCGAGCAGGCTCGGCGGAGCGAGGCCGTCGGGGATCTCGCGCGAGGCGGCGCGGTGCTTGTCCATCACCCGCAGCATCGGCTCGCGGTTCTCGCCGAACGCAGCGAACGGACCGACTCGCTCGGCGATGCGGGCCGAGGTCGCGTAGCAGTGGCCGGTCATCAGCGCAGTGATCGACGCGGCCCAGGCGCGGCCCTCGTCGGAGTCGTACGCGAGGCCCTGGCTCATCAGCAGCGCACCGAGGTTCGCGTAGCCCTGGCCGAGCTGGCGGAAGCGGAAGGAGTTCTCGCCGATCTTCTTCGTCGGGTAGGAGGCGAACCCGACCGAGATCTCCTGCGCGATGAACACGATCTCGACCGCGTGCTTGAAGCCCTCGACGTCGAACTCGTCGTTTTCGTCGTCGAACTTCATGAGGTTCAGAGAGGCGAGGTTGCACGACGAGTTGTCGACGTGCACGTACTCGGAGCACGGGTTCGACGCGTTGATCCGCCCCGAGTTCGGGCACGTGTGCCAGTCGTTGATCGTCGTGTCGTACTGGACCCCCGGATCGGCGCACTGCCACGCGGCGTCGGCGATCTGGCGGAGGAGCTCCTTCGCCTTGATCTTCTCGATCGTCGTGCCGTCGGTGACGGCCTTCAGCTCCCAGTCGGCGTCCTCGAGGGCCGCGTTCATGAACTCGTCCGTCACGCGGACGGAGTTGTTCGCGTTCTGGTACTGGATCGAGTGGAAGTCGCTGCCGTCGAGGTCCATGTCGAACCCGGCCTCACGAAGGGCGCGGGCCTTGCGCTCCTCGAGCGCCTTGCACCAGATGAACTCCTTGACGTCCGGGTGGTCGACGTTCAGCACGACCATCTTGGCGGCGCGCCGCGTGGCGCCACCCGACTTGATCGTCCCGGCGGACGCGTCCGCGCCCCGCATGAACGAGACCGGCCCGGAGGCGGTCCCGCCCGAAGCGAGGTGCTCCTTGCTCGAGCGGATCGTCGAGAGGTTGATCCCGGAGCCCGAGCCACCCGTGAAGATCGTGCCCTCCTCGACGTACCAGTTGAGGATCGAGCTCATGTGGTCGTCGACCGCGAGGATGAAGCACGCGCTGACCTGCTCCTCGCCCTTCGGCCGCCAGCCGACGTTGAACCAGACCGGCGAGTTGAAGGCCGCCTTCTGGGTGACGAGCAGGTGGGTGAGCTCGTCGGCGAAGACCTTGGCCTCGGCGGCGTCGGTGAAGTAACCGCCGGCGAGGCCCTCCTCCTCGTAGCGCCCGACGACGCGGTCGATCATCTGCTTGACCGAGCGCTCGCGCTCCGGCGAGCCGGGGCTCCCGCGGAAGTACTTCTGGGCGACGATGTTGGTGGCGTTCTGCGACCACGACTTGGGGAACTCGATCCCCTTCTGCTCGAAAGCGACCTCACCCGTTCGGTAGTTCTGGATGACGGCGTCCCTCAGCTCCCACTCGACCTCGTCGTACGGGTGGACGCCCTCGTCGGTGAAGTAGCGCCGGATGCCGAGACCCTCTGCGACACCGGTCTTCGTGGTCGTTCCTGACACGCCACAGCCCCTTTCCGAAGCGGTCCGGCGGCTGCGCCGGGCCCTCTCTATTCTCCCATGCCCCGAGGCGGATGCCTGTCCGAAGAAAGCTCCGGAATCCACCACATCTGGGGCCTCACCCCTGCGCCCACCACAATATATGGGGGCATCACAGAGTTGTAATTACGCGCAGGTGGGTCCCGCGAGTCAAGGGAAGTCGGGAAGAAAAAACGCCTAATTCGGCAGCCGGAGACGCGTCCCCGCCTGGAGCGCCCCGTCGAGCCCGTTCAGCTCGATCATCGCGTCCACGTACGCCCTCAAGTCCATCCCGCGGGGGGCGTGCTCGCCTGCGATCCCCCACAGCGTGTCGCCCGGCTGCACCACGACGGCCCGTCGCGAGCGCCCCCCAGGGGCGGTCTCGCCCACACCCCCGCCGGCCAGCGTCGCCGCCACGACGAAGAGAGCGACCGTGCCGAGCGTCAGCCGGCGCCGGGCCATCATCCTGCGCCGCGCCCGTCGCCGGGCCGCGACGGCCGGGAACCGGTAGACGACGGCGTCTGCGCCGCCGAAGCCGAGGTCTTCACTGCGAACCGCCACCGTGGGCCTCCTTAGGTCCTCTCGAGAAGCTACGGATCGACGCTAGCGAGAGGGTGTGACAGTTTTCCGAACGGTTTCGGGGTGGATCGAACGTGTGTTCCCCATCTTAGGCGAACGTGCGTTCGTGCGCAAGAGGAAGGTTCGAACGTACGTTCTTGCTTCTCGGGGGGTGGTGTCGTAGGTTGTGGCGAACACCCGTTCGTGCGACGGCGCCGCCCTTCGGCCCGTCCGCCAGACAGGAGGCATCGATGGTCGAGGGACTGACGGATCGCCAGCGCCAGACGCTCGAGTTCATCGCCGGAACCGTCACCGACCGCGGCTACCCGCCTTCCGTCCGCGAGATCTGCGAGGCCCTCGGGCTGGCGTCGAGCTCGACGGTCCACTCCCACATGCAGGCGCTCCAGCGAAAGGGCTACCTCCGGATCGACCCGACGAAGCCCCGGGCGATCGAGGTCCTCTACGACGCCGAGACCGGCCTGGCCGCCGAACGCGGGCCTGCCCGCTCCGTGCCGCTACTGGGGCGCATCGCGGCGGGCACGCCCATCCTTGCCGAGGAGCACGTCGACGTGATCTACCCGATGCCGGCCGAGCTCGTCGGCGACGGCACCGTCTTCATGCTCGAGGTCCACGGGGACTCGATGATCGACGCGGGGATCCTCGACGGGGACTACGTGATCGTGCGCCAGCAGCCGACGGCCCGCTCGGGCGAGATCGTCGCCGCGATGATGCCGAGCGAGTTCGGCGACGAGGCCGAGGCGACCGTGAAGACGATCCGGCACCGCGGCTCGGCGGTGTGGTTCGAGCCC
>DASQEJ010000104.1:0-2015 GCA_035633715.1 Actinomycetota bacterium
ACCCTGCGCGCCGACTGGATCCTCCCGACGAAGTCCGAGGGGGTCCTCCGGTATCTGGTCGTCCACGTGTACAAGAGGACGAACCTCGACACGGGCGAGGTCACCCTCTCGGCCGTCTCGGGACGGGGACTGTGCCCGGTCGGCAAAGGCGAGGCATTCGGATGCGGCGTGAACCTCTACCCGTTCGAGGTGACGAGCTTCGAGGCCGATCCCGCCTTTGCGACGGCAGCAGTCGTCCTGCGCCGAGGAGCGGTGCGACAAAAGGTCGAGTTCCTCACGTCCGCGCCTTACGCGTACGTCCCTCCGGTGGGTCAGACCCCGAGCCATCTCTGCAAAGACGGAGTCATCACCACCGTCTACGTCGCGGCCAAGAACGCCACGGCGGAGGGCCGCGTCTTCGGACGACACGTGGCGACTGCCGACGAGGTCGAGGGCCGAGCCGAGTCCGAGAAGATGATCCAGACCCTCGAGATCGTGGAGTGCGGCTAGGGGCGACGACCCGGATCAGGCTCGATGTCCGACGACGTCGAGGAAGTTCGTGATCGCAGCCCGGTAGTGCTGCATCGCAGCGTCGGTCTCTCCTCCCGCCGCCGCTAGGTCCCCGAGCATGGCCAGCGATAGCGCACGCTCCTTCGCCAAGTAGTCGTCGCCCTCCGCCAATGCGACCGTCTTGTCCAGGTGAGACCTCGCGGCGGCGTCATCGCCCCGGTCGAGATCCAGCTGCGCAAGCTCTCGATGGAGGGTCACCAACACGCGCGGGTGCAGCTCGCCCGCACGTTCCAGGTTCGCAAGCGTTCGTTCGAGGAGCTCCCGGCTCTCCGCGTCCTGTCCTTTAGTCCGTAGGTCTTCGGCCATCTGAAGCGCCCAGGACGAACCCTTCTCGGCCCACAATTCCTCGACGGAGACTCCAAGCCGTTGAGCGAAGTGCTCGATCGCTCTGCGCGAAGGCTCTCGACGGCCAGCTTCCAAGACGCTGACGTAGGCGTGGGAGAAGCTACGGCCGGCGAGCTCGGCCTGAGTGAGATCTGCCGCTAGGCGTCGTTCTCGAAGCCGTCGTCCGAACTGCACGAGCTCCTCGGGGTCATGCTTCCGGCGGCGCGGCACTACTTTGGATCCTTCCGAGGCTTCCTCCGTCCCTCAACGGCGGGACGTTGCCGGCGCATCGTTCGTTTGCGCCACCACGGCGAGACTGCATCACGACGACCAGACCCATCGTCGGGCTCCGAGCTTTCTCCGCGGTCGCCGCGATTGGACGCGCCGCGCAACGGATCATGTTGAGTCAAAGAATCGGCCTCGTCGGTTTCTCGTAGAGACGTCGACCTCTTTCGAAAGGTCGGTCGACCTCCTGACGGTGTGCAGAAGTATCAAGACCGTCAAAGGAAGTCAATGTTGCTTCATAAACTCAACATTGAGTATTGAGAATGTTGAAGACGAGGGCTTGGCCTTACGGCTCTCCGGGGGCGGCGGATGCTGTTTCTTAAGACGCTCGGAGCTCGATGTATTCGAGACCTTCACGAAGCGTCTCTACGGCGCGACCCACGGCTCCGCGCGCTAAGTACAAGTCGCCTAGCGCCCTGCACGTCGCAGCGAGATCATCTGTCGCTTCAAAGCACGCGGACGACGTGCCCAACCACCTCGCGCCGAAAAGCACGCTAGCGCTGCGTGATTAGTTCAGGAGTACGGCGAGACCCTGGTTAACAGCGCGGCCAGTGTGGCAGCAGGCACAGCGCGTCGGGGTAGCTCGCCGCGCTCAGCGCAATCGCTCCGATGACCGCACCAACTCGCGTCAATAGCCGCCGATACATCGGTCCGCCCTCCTTCTCAACTCGCTCTCATCCCATTGTAGGAACGTTGTAGAGGATAGCCCGCTCGCCCAGCGTCGTAACCATCAGTTAGATTCGCTGCCGTGGGCACGGTGGACGCGGCAACAATCGGAGCGCGCATACGGGAACGAAGACTCGATCTTGGTCTGACGCAGTCAGAGCTCGCAGGCAAGAAGCTGACTGGCGGCTATA
>DASQEJ010000105.1:0-2692 GCA_035633715.1 Actinomycetota bacterium
CTTCTGCGCGTCGAGCCTCCAGACGATCCGCATGGCGTTCCACGCGATCCGCGCGGGTGAGGGCGACGTCTACGTCGCCGGCGGCGTCGAGTCGATCTCGCAGGTCGACGGCTACCCGAAGGACATGGACGAGCTGCACCCCAAGCTGTTCGGCGACGAGGCTCCCATCGCGAACGTCTACATCCCGATGGGCATGACCGCCGAGAACGTGGCCGAGCAGTACGACGTGAGCCGCGACGACATGGACCGCTTCGCGCAGCGCTCGCAGGAGCGCGCTGTCGCGGCGCAGCAGTCCGGGTTCTTCGAGCGCGAGATCTCTCCCTACGTGAAAGAGGACGGCACCGAGGTCACGACGGACGACGGGCCGCGGCCGAGCTCGACGCTCGAGAAGCTCCAGTCGCTGCCGCCGGCGTTCAAGCCGGACGGGTCGGTGACGGCCGGGAACTCGTGCCCGCTCAACGACGGCGCGGCCGCCGTCGTCGTGATGAGCGACGAGCGCGCTTCGCAGCTGGGCCTCACTCCGATCGCCCGGATCATCGCCTCGTCCGTGTCGGGCGTCGCGCCGGAGATCATGGGCGTCGGCCCGATCGAGGCCGTGCGCAAGGTCCTCAAGCAGGCCGGGATGTCGATCGACGACGTCGACGTGATGGAGCTGAACGAGGCGTTCGCCGCTCAGGTCCTGCCGGTGTGCCGGGAGGTCGGGATCGACCCGTTCGGCGAGAAGCTGAACCCGAACGGCGGCGCGATCGCGCTCGGCCACCCCTACGGCATGACGGGGGCGAGGATCATGTGCACGCTCCTGAACGACCTGAAGTCGAGGGACGAGACGATCGGTCTGGAGACGATGTGCGTAGGCGGGGGCCAGGGCATGGCGATGCTGGTGGAGCGGCTGGCCTAGGAGATCCGCAGGCTGGCGGAGCGGCTGGCCTAGCCGCGAAGCTCCTCCTGCACGAAGGTCTGCCCCGAAATACATTGCGCCCGCCAGGGTCGTAGTCGACTCTCAAAAGCGTGCGAGCACACGTCCAGGCCCCAGAAGATCGGCAATCTCCTCAACTGGTCGCGGACGGGCACCGGCGCCCGACGACCATCGGCGACCAGATTCTCAGCCTCCAACGGACGATCGGAAACCGTGCGCTGACGTCGCTGCTCGGTTCCGCTCGCCGACCTATACAGCGCATGCAGGACGGATCGAGCGGCGAGGAGGAGCGTCTCAGACCAATCACGTTCACCGGTCAGCAGGTCGGACGCGGGGACGGCCCATTCTGGATCGACGATGCCGAGTTGCTCAAACTCTTGGAAGACCCCGCCGAACGTACGACGGTCTTGGTCCTCGGGGAACGCGACGAGGACGGAGATAGAATTTCTTGGTCCCTGCAGTTGACGCTCTCGGACATCGAATGCGAGCTAACAGACTGGGAAAGGAGAGTCGCAGACGCTAACGCGACTCCCGCAGGCGAGCAAGGGAACGATCAAGAGACAGCAGCCGATGAGGTGGAGGGCGCGAATCCGGAGATCGACGCCGCCTACGCCTCCGCTATCGAATGGCACAAGCGAGACGTCGAGACGATCGAGAGGGTCGTCGCGGACGGGCTGAGGTCTCCCGATCGCGTCGTCCGGAACTCGTTCGAGCGAATCACCACAGGTTGGACCAGGCTCTTCGTTTTGACACCCACACATGATTCCCGTGACCGCGCGGTGGCAGCGGGCCTCCAGGACGGATACCTGGCCTACATCCGGACGAAATACCCTCAACCGGCGACCGCTTCGTACAGCAGGCGCTACTCGAGCGACGATGCCAACGTAGAGTTCCGCCAACCCTTCGTCGCGAACACCGAGGTCCCGGCGAACAAGATCCGGATATGTGCGCCGAGCCAGTGGGGTGCAGGGGTCGAGTCGCCGTGCTCGCTCGAGGAAGCGCTCACGCACGAGGCTCAACACGCATCTGATCGGCTCTTGGGCGACCCGGATCCTGCACCTTGGAACCAATTCAAGACCGAGTATCGCGCCTACTTCGTCGCGGGTTTCGGAAGCGCTCTGGACGACACCAAACCGCTACTGCATGTAAGAGGCCTGCGCGGCTTCACAGCAAGGCAAAAGGCTATTGTCGAGCACATTCTCGATAATTATCCGATTGTGGCGCAAGCCTGGATCGAGAACCTCACCGTGCCCGCACCACTGCAAAAAGGGTTTCGCTACGCCGTGCGCGACTTTCGCGGTTGGGTGGCCGACCTTTCGATAAACCCGCTCAACTCGATTCGTCTTAGCTCGTTCATCATCGAGATCAGGGGTCTCAAACCACACATGACGCTCCAAGAACGCAAAATCACCGATCTTATGGCGAAGGAAGTCCGCGACCTCGACGACGCCGACCGCGTCGCACTACACGGAGCGGCGATCCGTCGGCTGATGGAGCAGCATCTCCACCCGTCTGTGATCCGCAGGATCCTCGGGCCGGATCATTAGCGTCTCGATAAGGTTCGCCCCGTCCGGTGCCGATGGAATGGTGTGGAAAGGCGTGAATTCCTCGGCCGCGGGCTCGCGGCTAGTGCAGCAACCATCGGTGCCTCCCTCTTCCGGCTGTCGCCCGCTCAGGCGCGCGCCATGGTGGTCCTCTTCGAGGACACCTTCCGGCGGGCGTCGGGCTCCAAGGGCTGGGGCAAGCCCTGGTTCAACCAGCGCCACGGCTCGCCCT
>DASQEJ010000106.1:0-4083 GCA_035633715.1 Actinomycetota bacterium
CCACCACATGATCCGCAACAAGATCCGCCTTGGCTTCCTGCCGCCGGCGGAGGTGCTGACGATCAACCGCGAGGCGCTCACCGCGGGGCCGATCCGGGCGCGGATCCTCCAGAGGGAGTCGCCCCCCGCGACGGCCGATCCACAGCTCTACAGCGGCGTCCGCGTGGTGCTCGGCGAGGACCGGTCGACGTGCGACACCAGCAACCCTAAGAGCGACCGCGGCGGCTACGACTACTACGACGTCGAGGTCGTCAACCGGCAGGGCTTCGACTCGTTCATCCCCGACCACGGCGTGATCATCGCCAAGACGAAGACCGCGGACGCGTCGCCGTTCATCTGGGTGATCGACTCACACCCGAAGAACATGCGCAAGGTCGACTACGTCCGGGCCGACGGCGAGAAGTTCTATTACACGGTCGGCGACTACCGGCAGCTCGCCGACGCCGCGTTCCACGCGGGCAAGGCGAAGGGCGTCGTCAACAGCTACAGGGACGAGGCCAACGAGCTCGCGTTCTTCGTCCTATCGAAGGAGAAGGACCAGGGACGCCTCATCTACGAGGTCGCCGTCCAGTCGCTCAGCGCACCGGTCCTCGGAGACGCGACCGTCGAGAAGAAGTCGGGCCGCGTCCGCCGCGCCCGCCTCACGAAGCACGTCTTCTCGGTGACGAACGACGGCCCGGTCGACAACGTCTTCAAGCTGAAGGCGACGCGCAAGGGCCGCGTGAAGCTGAGGCTGCTGAACGACCTGCTGTGGCTGGCCGCCGGCGAGACCAAGGAGGTCACGGTCTACGCGCTCGGCCGGGGCCGCCGGGGCAAGGTGGGGCTGAAGGCGAAGACCGCGGTCCCGCCCCCGACCTAGCGAGTAGCAGGACCGCAAGACGAAAGAGGAGCCCCCCGGATCAACCGGGAGGCTCCTCTTTTATTTGTCTAGGTCGGGCTAGGCGTCGGCGTTGAAGCGCAGGATGTCGAGGCCCCGGTTGTAGTCGACCGAGTACACGATCTCGTCGGTGATCCAGTAGACGGCGCTCGTCTGGCCCCCGTACGGCATGAACCAGCCGGCGTCGGAGATCTTGCCGGTCTTGCTCACGTCGAGGAAGCGCGTGCCGTGGTCGTAGAACGCGACCGCGACCAGCCCGCCGTTGCGGAAGTCCGGGTGCTCCTCGTGCCAGTGCGACGTGCAGTTGCGCTGGGCGGCCGGGTTGCCGTCGACCCAGAGGCCGTTCTCGACGCGGTACTCGTCGATCATCGTGAACGTCTTCGTCTTACGCCACTTCGTCGCGTCCCACGTCATGAACGCGCCGGACGTCTCGTCGCACTGCAGGTTGAACGTCGTCTCGCCCGCCATCAGCAGGAACTTGTCGGTCCCCCGGTGCGGCCAGCGCGCCCCGTGGATGTAACGGGCGTCGTCGTTGCCGCCCTTCGCGAGGAGCTTCGGGTGCAGCGGGTCCTTGCGGGCGTCGAGGTACATGATCGGCTGGGTCGCCGTGACGACTAGCCCCGGTGCGATCTCCTCGACGTCGTGGCCGCTCTGCGCCGGCAGACCCTCGCCCCACCGCTCCTCCATCAGCTTCGGGTTGGCCGGGTCGCGCAGGTCGATGATCGAGCCCTCGGACCCCCATGCCCACTTGCAGTCGAGCACGCAGCTGTAGGTGTGCTGCGCCGGGCCGTTGATCTTCGAGACGATCTTCGGGTTCGACTTGTCCTCGACGTCGATGACGTACACCGCGTTCGCGGCCCCCGTGGGCGCGCCGCTCGGCGGCGATCCGTCGGCGACCCCGTTCGCGGTGTTGGGCACGACGAGGATGTCGCCGTTGCCGTCGATGTCCTCGCGGCTGAACTGCCACTCCTGCGGCATCGGAAGGGTCCCGGTCAGCTGCGGGTCCTCGGGGTTCGAGACGTCGAAGATCATGATCTTGTTCTGGTCGTTCATGTAGAAGTACTTGCCGATCAGCCGTCCCCCGACGCCGTTCTGGGCGATCGGTATGTGACGGACGTGCTCGACGTTGTCGCTGGCGAGGCCTCCGGTGGTGGGACCGGCGCCGGCGGGCGCGCCGTTGAGCGCCCCCGCGAGGACGGCCAGCGCGGCGAGTGTCCCGATCCGCTTGCGCATCTCGCTACACCCCCACGGCCTTGAACGAGAACGTGATCTCGACCCCCGTGAAGGCGGTCACGAGGACGTAGCTCGTTCCGGCGGGCATGAGGCCGAACTCGTCCGACAGCTCGGAGCTGAGCGCCCCCATCGGCTTGCACGACTCGTCGTAGAAGTGGATGTCGAGGTCGTAGAGCCCGGTCACGTCGCCACCGGCGATCGTCACGTTCGTGTTGGTGGCCGTCACGGCAGGAGGAAGCGCGATGACGTATCCGTCGGTGCCCTGCGAGGGCGGGATCGCGCACGACTCGAGGAACGCGGTGCGGGTGACGTTGGCCTCTCCCGCGACGTCGCCGGGGTGACCGAGAGCGACTGTGCCGGCCTCCTCGAAAGACACGGGGGGTTTGCGAGGCTTCTTCTTCTTCGCTTCGGCGGGAGCCACGGCTGCGCCCACGATCAAGCAGGCGGTGAGAGCTCCGATCAGCGGACGGCGCATCGAAAGACCTCCATGGTCGTGGTCGGTTGCCGGATGATTAGGCGGCGGACGCCCGGGACCTGCTCCCCGCTCAGGCCGTGACGGACGCCGAGGGGGCCGGGTTGCGCTCGCCGTGCTCGTCCAGGACCGCGCCTGCCTCGACGTAGGCCGAGTCGCCCGGCGCCAGCTCGACCGCCGCCGTCCACCGGCCGTCGACGAGCGCCGCCGGCACGACCTCGACCGCTCCCGTCGAGCGCACGACGGTCACCGACGCGCTGACGATCTCGCCCGACGAGTCCCACGGCCTGAAGCTGCACGTCGTGCAGAACGGCACGCCCACCTCGTCGTTCTTCCTCTCGACCTTGACGTACGGGAAGGGCGATCCCTGGTAGGTCTCGGGGTACTTGCTCGACGCCTGGAAGGAGACGGCGCCCGGGTCGATGCGGAGGTCGGTGACCTGCACGCCGTCCCACGGCCTCACCTCGAACGACTGCGACTCGAGGTGGTAGGGCACGGACTCGCCGTCCTGGCGGATGCTCCCGTCGACGACGAAGCGGTACTCGCCGGCCGGCGTGCTGCCGATCGCCGCGGGGAGCGCGTCGAACGCCTCGAACCCCGCGGTCCAGATCCACTCCTCCTCGCCCCGATAGGTGTTCAGCAGGCCGTCCATCCCGTCGGGGAACTCGACCATCGTCTGGACCTCGCCGGACTGGTCGGCGTACGGCCGCCAGGTCCCGTCGACGAGCCTCTCGACGCGGACCACCGGGTTGTCGGCGGCGTTCGAGCCGCCCCTCCACGAGAAGTACGCGGCGTCGAACCGGGTGATGTCCTCGGGCTCGGCCGTCGCCTCGGCGGGGCCCGCGTCGTTCGGCAGCGCGGCCAGCCACGCGTCGTAGGCCGCGCTCGACGCTACGCCGAGAGCAGTCGACGCACCGGCCTGACGCGCCTCGTCCGCCTGCGCGAGCGCGTCGTGGGGCTCGGGAGCGAGCTCCGGCCCCCCGTTCAGCTCGGCGGCGAGCCGCACGAGCCGCGTGACCATGTAGTCCGCGGTGTGCGGGCCGTACGCGGTGAGGGCCTTGCGGTAGTGGTCGTACGCCATGTACTCGCGGTAGCTGACCGTGTAGCCGTTGTAGTCGCCCGCGTGGCCGACCCCGATCGGGAGCTTGTAGCCGAGCGTCGCCGGGAGCTCCTCGTGCGTGAAGTTGCCGAAGATCTTCGACGGGTCGGCCGGCTCGGACTCCGCCGTCGCCGCGTTCTCCGGCGCGTCCCAGCCCGCGGCGTCGTTGTGGATCTGCGCCTTCATCCGGCGGTAGCGGGCGTCGGAGAACGTGATCGTCTGGCGCTCGTTCTTCGGGTGCTTGCACGTCCACGCGCCGCCCGCCGCCGCCTGGGTGCAGCCGAGGCGCTCGGTCCAGTCGTAGCCGTGCCAGATGTTGCCCTGCGCCTCGTCGGCGCGGGTCTCGAAGTTCAGGATAAGGTCGACCTGGGCCTCGCAGGCGCACGAGGCGAAGATCACCTC
>DASQEJ010000107.1:0-5872 GCA_035633715.1 Actinomycetota bacterium
CGCCCTCATCCGCAAGCTGGAGCCGGGTGACGTGGCGACGTACGGAGAGATCGCGGCCGAAGCCGGGTTCCCGGGCGCGGCCCGCGCTGTCGGCAACGTCCTCAGGCGCGCGGAAGGACTCCCGTGGTGGCGGGTGGTGCGCGCGGACGGGGGGCTGGTCCGCGGGTACGAGGAGGAACAAGCGCGTCTGTTGAAGCGCGACGGGGTGAGCGTTGCCGGGGACCGCGTGGTGATGACGCACCGCCACCGCTAGAGCCGGCGGTCGGCCGATGGTTATGCTGTGGCTACCGACCGCTCGCAGCGGTCCCGTCGATGGTCTGCGCCACCGCCAAGAGCGCTCTCGCATGAGCTCCAGGAGGACCTTCCTTTCGGTCGCGTGACGGCCGGAGCGCGTTCCCGGCCGCGAGACCTGCGCCGTGTCCGGCGTGACCGCCCTCACGGGTGCTGGGACCATCTGATCGTTGCGCCGCTGTGGGTCGCGTACGAGGCGAACCTCGGCACGCTTCTCAGGACGTGTGACGCCGTCGGTGCGTGCATGGCGGTGCCGAAGACCGAGCACTACCTCCACGCGCTCCACAAGGGCGACACCCTGAAACGCCGGCCGCACGTCCACTACGTCACGCGGTCGAAGCTTCGTTGGGTCGAGGAACAGCGCGAGCGCGGGTGCCGGATCCTCGCGGTCGAGCTGGCGGACGACGCGATCCCGCTCCCGCGACTCGAGCCTGCGAGCGGCCGCACCGTCGTCTTGCTGGGCCACGAGCACAGAGGCGTTCCCGACGAGGCGTGGCCGCTGCTCGACGGCGTCGTCGAGATCCCGATGGTCGGCGCGGGTTCGTCGCTCAACGTCGCGGTCGCGGGTTCGCTCGTCCTCTACAAGCTCGCCGGTCTGTCGTGACCGGCGTGGCGTTTCGTCATCGAGCGGTCGCTGACGTGACGTTCCCCTGGTTAGTGCCGATGGGCTATGGATTCGTGTGCTCGCCTTCCTTAGCTTGGCCTTCTTGGTCGGTGCCGTCGGGCGGACACTCGCGGCGTAGCAGAGGGGGGACTCATGCGGAAACGGGTCGCGGTGCTTGGAGTGTTGCTTCTAGCGGCGGCGGTCTTGCAGACGTCGAGCCTGGTCGCGGCGCAGACCGGTGACGGTGAGGACTGTGTGGTCCCCGACGACGCGGCGTTGCACGCGTCGAGCCGTCCCACGAAGGAGGGCCACTTCCCGCACGAGGAGTGGATCGCAAGCCCGGCGTCGCAGCGAGCCGTCGACAACGTGAACCGCGCGCTGGATGGTGAGTTCGGCACGACGAGCAAGACCGACACGACTGCGCCGCTGGATCGAGGGCTTGTCGGGCTCGCCCTCGACCACCACTCCCAAAAGGTCGTGGTCGTCGCGGACTTCGACCGCGTCGACGAGCAGGGGCTCGAGCGACGGCTGCGGGGCCTCGTCCAGGCGTCGGACTCCGGGAGGACGCCGTTCGACCTCGACGTGTCGCCGTCGTGCCATCCGGCTGCGGAGCTCCACGCCGCGTCGGACGTGCTGCACGGCCGCTCGTGGCACAGCCGGGCGGACGAGGTTGCGTTCGCGTCCTACCTGGACCCGAAGACGTCCACGTACAGGGTGGCGTTCTCACGTGAGGACGAGGACGTCGCTCGGGCGCTCGAGGCCGAGTTGGGCGAGCGTGTGACGATCGAGTGGGGGTCGCCTGGAAGGGACGGGAGGCTCGACGACGGCGAGCCGCACTACGGGGGGGCCGGGATCCGGTTCCACACTCAGACGACGAACCAGTGCACCTCCGGGTTCACGGTCGTCTTCTCGAACGGCCTCAAAGGGTCGGTCACGGCCGGGCACTGCTACAACAACGGCTACAACGTCTACTCCGGCCCCCAGTACTACGGGAAGACCGAGGGCAAGGCGGGATTCCCCAACTTCGACATGATGCGGATCAACCCCAACGGCGAACGCTTCACGTACGGGCTCCACGTCGATCCGTGCTGCCCCGCGGTCAGGGAGGTCGTCTCCGACAGCAACGCCGCCATGGGAAACCTGATCTGCATCAGCGGGATGGTGACGAAGGCGAAGTGCGGCCTCGAGGTGATCAAGACGAATGGCGAGCTCTGTGACTCGGACGGGTGCACCTACGACCTCGTGGTCGCGGAGAAGCCCGGATATACGGTGCGGGCGAAGGGCGACTCGGGTGCGCCGATGTACACCGGGTCGTCGACCACCCAGACCGCGACGATCAAGGGAATGCACATCGGGGGGTTCGACCCCAGCACGTCCTACTCGGAGAAGATCTCGAACATCAAGAGCCACCTAGCGGTGACGGTCCTGCGCAAGCTGTAGCGAACTTGAAAGAGAAGGGGCCCCCGCGGGGGCCCCTTCTTTGCGTGTGCTCCTGTCGCGCAGCGGCCGGTTAGACGCAGGCCGGGTGACGCGGGAAGACCGTGCAGAAGACGTAGAACACGTTGTCCGCCTGACGGTCGATGGTGTCGCCGACGAATGCCGCAGTGGCCCGGCAGTCGTCCTCCGCCGGCGGCACGACGAGACCCACGAGGCCGCACGCGTCGGCAGCGGAGGAAGCCGAAGCCGCAGGCGCCATGGCCGTGGTCGCACCCCCGACGAGCAGAAGCAAAGACAGGACTATTGATGCGCGTCGCATCGAGTACCTCCTAGCGCGGGCTTCCCCACTGAAGCCGTAGGAGGGGACTCTTCGTCAGGCAGACGCCCCCCTCCTTCTCCGCCAGACGTCCTCTTCGGGCGTGGGACGAGCGTGGCCCTTTTGTCTATTGACGCCCGATATGTCCCATCTCATACTGACCTCGGTGTAACGCCTCGCTGAACAATCCGCTCGGCGGGCGAACGCGGACGAGGTGCCGGCGGGTGGGGCCGAGGCACAGAGGGGGGATCAGGTTGGTACGACTCAAGGTTGTACTTGGCGCGCTCGCGACGGCGATCGTCTTCGTCGCGGCGCTCATGGGTCCGGCTGGATCACAGCCGCCGGATCCGCGGAGCAGCGGTTACGACCAGATGATGCAGCCCGGGCGCGCCCGGCCCGAGACGGCGGTCTCACGCAGCGGCGACGACGCGAAAGCTTGCAACCTCGCGCGGGAGGGGCGCTGGGAAGAGGCCGAAGACCAAGCATCGAGCGAAGGGATGCGCGGCCTCATCCGGGCGCGCCGCACTCCTGCCGCCTGTCCTGACTTCACTCCGACGCCGGCGCCCGAGTCCTAAGGAGGCGATGTAGATGATCAAGCTAGGCATCGCTCTCGTGACGGCGGCGATCCTCGGATCGGCCATGGGCGTACCGGCCCAAGCCCATCACTATTCGCGCGACACCTGCGGCGAGGTGGGCCTGTGGGACGAGCAGAACCGCGTCGCGTACAAGGAGGCCGCGTACACGATCGAATCGCACGTGTCCGTCGCGAACATCCCGCCGTACCGCATCTGCGACGCGAACTCGTCGGCCACATGGGCGACGCAGCACAACTCGCTACACGCTCGGTCCAAGGACGGGGCTCAGTGCATCGAGACCGTCGCGCAGCGTTACAGCGACGGAACCATCACGATGTGGGGCTACAACTGCAGCAACTTCAACGACGGTGGGACAACGCACTCGATCCCGAGCTACGGCCACGACCAGATGGTGATGTGGATGAGCTCGGGCGGCGGGACCAGCACCACGTGGTCGCTCTGGTACTGGCGGTTCGACACCAACCAGTGGGTGTTCCTCGCCAACGTCGGCAACAAGAACACGAAGCTCGTTCCGTGGGCCGAGTCCAGCGGGTACAACGCTTCGTCTGTCAGGCAGACGTGGTTCAACGGCTACAAGGGGACGAACGAGTTCGGCTCGTGGATGGTGCCCTTCTCGTGCGGGGTCTCGCAGATCTACCTGGAGAACCACCAGGCTCAGGTGACGACCGCTACGGGCAGCGTTGCCTACGAGGCCAACGGCAGCACCCGGTGTAGGTAGACGGCAGAGGGTCGGGGTCGAGGAGGTAGACGTGACGAATAGGTCTTTTGTCATAGGAGTCGTGTTCGTCGCAGTCGCCGCCTCGGCCCCGGCCATCGCCGACGGCGTCGTCAGGTTCGCCCGTAACGCCGGACGCGTCGACAACCTCGACGCGGTGGCCGCCGGCGAGAAGAACCGCGCGGGCAAGCTCGTCGCGACGAACGGAAAGGGCAAGCTCCCTTCGGGCGCGATCGGCACCGCACCGAATGCGCGCCGGCTGGGCAACCACGTCCCCGCGGACTACGCGCAGACGTGTCTTCCGGGCGTCGTGGTCGGGAGCGCTCTGGTGCCGGGCGACGTCGCCGGCTCGTATTCGCGAGTCGACGCGTGGCAGTACGTGAGAGCTCCCTACCAGGGCAACTTCCGGTGCACTCTTCAGGAGTTCCTCGAGGCGCGGCGCACGGGCGCGGGGGTCTACCAGGTCGCTTTCGTGACCGGCAGGATGTGCAACGCGGGCGAGCCCGAGCGGATCTACCAGACGGTGGTCACGGTCAAGTCCGCGGAGTCGTTGAGCGCCACGGCGCAGACGACGTGCGACCAGGACGGCCGCCCGGTGGAAGAGGTCCGGATCGTCGACGCGGCCGGGGTCCCGCGCGACGCGACGTTCACCATTGCGCTGCTCTCGCACACGGCTTCGCTCCCGTGAAGGTCCCGCCGAGGGGGCCGCGCACGGGGAGCCGGCGGGTCGCCGTCGCGCTCGCGATCGCAGCCTCGCTGGGCGCGGGGTGCGGCGAAGGGGAAGGCGCGGTGGAGCTCGCGTCGATGGCGGTCGACTGCGGCCTGCGTCCCGTGAAAGGCACTCCCGATCGCTCCGACCTCCCGCCGGCGTTCCTGCCGGAGGGGTCCCAGCTGGTCGACGTCCACCGGCCGCGCATCGGTGGGATGAGCGCAGTCGTGAACCTGGCGCACTCGGTCGAGGAGACCTTCACCATGTACGAGAAGGCGGCCGAACGAGCCGGCTTCGAGGTGACCGCGGTCGACTTCGAAGGGTTCGAGGGCGAGATATGGCTCCGCAACCGCAAGGAGCTCGGCAGCATCGTCGTCCGGGGCTCGGCCTGCGAGGACGCGAGCGGCGTGATCATCTCGGTCGTGTCCAAGAAGGACCTGGGCTAGAGGTCGCGCCGGGGGCGCGGCCTTTAGTCGACCAGGCAGGCTGCCTGTTGTTGGGGCGATCCTCCCCACCTGAGGCAGGTAGCGATGTCGCCGAAGACACAGGCCGGGTAGCTCGCGTGATGTGCCGGGCTGCCCGGCAACCCCTGAAGCCAGACGCTGGTGCAGTTCCCGACGCCGGCGTGCGCCGAGGGGGCGGCGAGTAGCGTCCCGCCTCCGATCAACGCGGCACAACCGATCGTCGCCATCAGCCTTTTCATGTGGTTCCTCCCCGCTCGAGCCTTCTTGGCCCGTCCGCCTGCCCGTTACGGAAACGTTGCCTCATGTCCTGCCGGATCGTCAAATCCGTCTGTAGGTTCAGCCGAGAGGGACCACTCGACCGTCGTTCGATTAGCTCTATCGTTTCCGGTGTGATCCGGCTCGACCTGCCCGATGATCTCGCCGTCGCGTTCGCCGAAGAACCGGTCTTCGACCTCTATGCGGTAGGGCCGTGGCGCGTACCCGACGGTTTCCTTGACGACCTCAAGAAACGGGCGGCGAGCGCCGTGGCCGACGAGCGGCTCGCGGGTTGGGACGCGACCCACGCCATCGACGCGTACCGGCGGCCGACGAACGGGGTCCCCGAGACGCTCGACCTCGTGTTCCAGTTCCTCTGCGGCGCGTGTGCGATCCGCTCCGGCTACTGGGGCGACGTGGTGTGGAGCTTCACCGACCCTTACTTGGTCAACCCGCCGGCGGCGCGCAAGCCGAACTGGAACTAC
>DASQEJ010000108.1:0-1817 GCA_035633715.1 Actinomycetota bacterium
GAGAGGAGATCGGCTCGTGAACCCGACCGAGATCATGCAGGTCCTCGAAAAGAAGGGGGCAGTGCTCCACGGCCATTTCGTGCTGTCGTCGGGGCGGCACTCCGACCTCTTCGTCCAGAAGTTCAGGGTGCTCGAGCACCCACGCCTCGCTCAACGCTTCGGCGAGTCGATCGCCGGCCTGTTCGGCGAGTTCGACCTCGTCGCGTGCCCCGCTGTCGGCGCGGTCGTGCTCGGCTTCACGACGGCGCTCGCCGGCGGCGCTCGGATGATCTTCGCCGAGCGAGCCGAGGGCGCGATGGCGTTCCGCCGCGGTTTCCGTATCGAGCCCCACGAGCGGGTCCTCGTCGTCGAAGACGTGGTGACGACGGGCGGCTCGGCACGCGAGGTGCTCGATCTCGCTCGTGCCGGTGGAGGCGCCGTCGTGGGCGTGGGCGCGTTGATAGACCGCAGCGACCCGGAGGACCCGCCCGACTTCACGGTCCCCCTGAAGGCGCTTCTCAAGGTCCCCGCGACGTCGTGGGCTCCCGAGGAGTGCCCGCTGTGCGAGCGCGGCGAGGAGCTGACGGATCCCGGCAGCCGCCGGCTCGGCGGCTGAAAACCGCCTCTGGGCTGGTCAAACGCGGCTCGACTCGTTGCGGGGGCAGGGGCCTGCTGCTACCATCCGCGCCGAGCCGGGAAATAGCTGCGGCGGTCTCGCGAGCCGGCCCCGATCTCATTTCGTGATCACACCGTAAGGAGGTACCTCAGCATGCCCTTGCCACCGCCGCTGACCGAGGAGCAGCGCAAGCAGGCCCTCGAGAAGGCCGCGATCGCCCGGCGCAAGCGGGCCGAGCTGAAAGAGCAGCTCAAGAGCGGCCGCACGAGCCTCAAGGAGCTGCTCGACCGGACGGCCGACGAGGTGGTCGGCAAGATGAAGGTCTCCACCGTGCTCGAGTCCCTCCCCGGCGTCGGCCGGGTCCGGGCGAGGAAGATCATGGAGCGCCTCGACATCTCGGAGTCCCGGCGCATGCGCGGGCTCGGCGCGAAGCAGAAGGAGAACCTCCTGCTCGAGTTCTCGCGCAGGTAGCGGTTGTCCAGGCGCCCCGGAGCCGGGTCCGCCGGCCGGCTGTTCGTCGTCTCGGGACCGTCGGGGGCCGGCAAGGGGACCGTGGTCCGCGGCGTCCTCGCTCAGCGGCCCGACGTGTTCCTGTCGATCTCCGCGACCACGCGCCCCGCACGCCAGGGTGAGCGCAACGGGGCCGACTACCACTTCATCCCCGAGGCCGAGTTCCTCGGGATGCGCGACCGAGGCGAGTTCCTGGAGTCGGCCGAGGTCTACGGCAACTACTACGGGACCCCCAGAGGGCCGGTGGAGAGCGCGCTGAGCGTCGGCAAGGACGTGCTGTGCGAGCTCGACATCCAGGGAGCCCAGGCAATCAAACGCGCCGAGACGCACGCGATCCTGATCTTCATCGAGCCACCGAGCCTCGACGACCTGAAGGTGCGCCTGCGCGGCCGCGGGACCGAGGACCGCGACACCCTTGCGCAGAGGCTCCGAGCCGCGTACGACGAGGTGAAGGTGAAGGGCATCTACGACCACATCGTCGTGAACGACCAGGTCGAGAGGGCCGTAGAAGAGCTGCTCCGTATAATGAATGGCTCGCATACATCGAAAGGAACCCCCCGATGATCGAACCGAAGATCGAGACCCTCCTGACCGAGGTCGACTCGAAGTACACCCTGGTGATCCTGGCCGCCAAGCGCAGCCGGCAGATCAACGCCTACTTCAGCCAGCTCGGCGAGGGCGTCGCCGAGTACACGCCGCCGCAGGTCCCGCT
>DASQEJ010000109.1:0-5504 GCA_035633715.1 Actinomycetota bacterium
GGGACGGGGAGCAGCTTCACGACCGTGGGCCGCTGCGTCAGCGCCGACTCGAACTTCGTGTAGACGAGGCGGACCTCGTCGACGTCGCCGTTCGTGAAGGCCCCCGCCGCCGCCTGCGCAACCGTGCGCGCGTCGTCGATCGAGGGCTGGTCGGACATCCCCTGCCACGAGTTCGTCAGGTCGTGCCCGCGGAAGCGGAAGTAGGAGATGCCCTTCTTCCCGGCCACGAACAGACGGGTCTGCGCGTGGTCGCGCATGTCGCGCTCGGCTGCGCGGATGACGTTCGAGTTGTAGGCGCCGGCGAGGCCGCGGTCGGCCGTGACGATGATCGTCCCGACCGTCCCCACGGTGTCGCGCTGCTTCAGCAACGGGTGGTCGATGCTCCCGGCGTTCTTCGCCACCGACGCCATGAGGCTGCGCATCTCCTCGGCGTACGGGCGGGCCGCGTCGACCCGCTGCTGCGCCTTGATGATGCGTGACGACGCGATGAGCTCCATCGCGCGCGTGATCTTCTGGGTCGACTGAACGGACCCGATCCTGCGCTTGATGTCACGGAGCTGCGCCATCGCCTACTCCCCCGAGACCGAGTCCGTGCCGGCGGTGTCGAGCTGAGCCGTCGTATCGCCGGGCGTGGCCGCGTTGACGGCGCCTGCTCCCCCGGTGCTGGGAACGCCCTCGGCCGCGGCGGTCGTCTGGGTCGTGTCGCCCCACGTCGCCTTGAACTCGTCGAGCGCCTTCCTCAGGCCGCTCTCGGTCGTCTCGTCGAGCTTGCCGCTCGTGCGGATCGCGTCGGACACGCTCGAGTGCCGCGTCTTCACGTGGTCGAGCAGCCCCGCCTCGAAGGCCGAGACCTTGTCCAGGGGGACGTCGTCCGCGTAGCCGTTGGTGACGGCCCAGATCGACATGATCTGGTCCTCGACCGAGAACGGCGTGTACTGCGGCTGCTTGAGGATCTCGACGATGCGGGCGCCTCGGTCCAGCTGGGCCTGCGTCGCCGTGTCGAGGTCCGAGCCGAACTCGGCGAACGCCTCGAGCTCGCGGTACTGGGCGAGGTCCAGACGCAGACGTCCGGCGACCTGCTTCATCGCCTTCACCTGCGCGTTCCCACCGACTCGCGAGACCGAGATGCCGACGTTGATGGCCGGGCGGACGCCGGAGAAGAACAGGTCCGACTCGAGGAAGATCTGCCCGTCGGTGATCGAGATCACGTTCGTCGGGATGTACGCCGAGACGTCGCCGCCCTTGGTCTCGATGATCGGCAGCGCCGTCAGCGAGCCGGCCCCGTTCGCGTCCGACAGCTTCGCCGAACGCTCGAGCAGACGGGAGTGGAGGTAGAAGACGTCGCCCGGGTAAGCCTCGCGGCCCGGCGGGCGGCGGAGCAGCAGCGACAGCTGGCGGTACGCGATCGCCTGCTTCGAGAGGTCGTCGTACACGATCAGCGCGTGCTCGCCGTTCTCCATCCAGTGCTGGCCCATGGCGCAGCCGGAGTACGGGGCGAGGAACTGGAACGGCGCGGGGTCCGACGCGGCCGCGTTGACCACGACCGTGTACTCCATCGCGCCGTTCTCCTCGAGGGCGCCGACGACCTCGGCGACCGTCGAGGCCTTCTGGCCGACCGCGACGTAGATGCACTTCACCTGCTGGTCGGTGCCCCACATCTGCCGCTGGTTGATGATCGTGTCGATCGCGATGGCGGTCTTGCCCGTCTGCCGGTCGCCGATGATCAGCTCGCGCTGACCCCTTCCGACCGGAGTCATCGCGTCGATGGCCTTGATGCCGGTCTGAAGCGGCTCGGTCACAGGCTGGCGCGCGGTCACGCCGGGGGCCTGGACCTCCAGCGGGCGGCGGGCAGAGGTCCGGATCGGACCCTTGCCGTCGACGGGGTTGCCGAGCGCGTCGACCACACGGCCGAGCAGCTCGTCGCCCACGCCGACCGAGAGGATGTTGCCGGTCTGCTTGACCGAGTTGCCCTCCTCGACGTGGCTGGCCTCGCCGAGGATGACGCAGCCGATCTCGTCCTCGTCGAGGTTCATCGCGAGGCCGACGATCCCGCCGGGGAACTCGAGCATCTCGTTGGCCATGACGCCCGGGAGCCCGCTGATGCGCGCGATCCCGTCGCCGACCTCGGTGACGATCCCGACCTCTTCGCGCTCGGTGGTCGGGCGGAAGTCCGTCACGTGCCGCTTGAGGGCGGAGGAGATCTCCTCGGGGGAGATCGTCAGCGTGCCGCCGGCGCCCTCGCCGGTGGTCCCACTGTTTCCGTTTGCCACTAGCCCCTCACCTGCTCTTTCAACTGTTCGAGACGGCGCCTGACGGTGCCGTCGATGACGGTGTCTCCGACCTTCGAGACGATCCCGCCGATGACCGACGGGTCGATCAGTACCTTCACTTCGACCTTCTTGCCGGTGGCGCTCGAGAGCGCGCTGGCGAGCTGCTGCCGCTGGCCGTCGTCGAGCGGGACCGCCGAGCGGACCTCCGCCACGACCGACTGCCGCGCTTCGGCCGCGAGGTCCGAGAGCTCGTCCAGGATCTGCGGCAGCTGGCGCGCCCGGCCCTGGGCGACGATGAACTCGAGGAGCCCGAGCGTGTGCGGGCTCACCTTGCCCGCCAGGATGGTCTCGAGCACCTTCGCCCGCTGAGCCCTGTCGATGCTCTTGTCGGACAGCGCCTGCTTCAGCTCGTGGTTGCTGTCGAGCAGCTTGCCGAAGTGGAAGAGCTCGTCCTCCACACGGTCGAGGTCGCCTTCGGCCCGGACGATCGAGAAGAGCGCCTCCGCGTATCCGTGGATGAGCTCGTCGGTAGCCATCAGTTCCTGCTACCTCCGTCCGCGCTCATGCCGGCGACGTCGCGGATGTACGCGTCGACGAACTCACGCTGCGTCTGGTCGTCGAGCGACCGGCCGACGACCTTCTCGGCGAGGTCGATCGAGATCGCGGCGATCGTGCCCTGGAGCTCCTGGATCGTGCGCGTGCGCTCGGCGTTGATGGTCTCCTGCGCGCGGGCGACGATCTCCTCGGCGTCCTTGCGGGCCTTCGCCTCGATGTCCCGGCGCACCTGGTCCGCCTGCTGGCGCGCCTCTTCGATGATGCGGTTGGCCTCGCCGCGGGCGTCCGCCAGCTGGGCCCGGTACTCCTCGAGCTCGCGCTGCGCGTCGGCCTTCGAGCTCTCGGCGGCCTCCAGGTCGCCCTGGATCTTCTGCTCGCGCGCCTCGATCCCCTGGCGGATCTTCGGGAACAGGACCTTGTTCAGGACGTAGGCGACCACCCCGAACACGATGAAGCCCCAGACGAGCTCCTCGAACGCCGGCAGGACGAGGTCGATGCCCTCCGGCTCGTGCTCTGCCTCTTCGGCCGCGAAGACCAGGAGCGAATGGACTTTGTCGATCATTTCCTACGCCCCCTTAGATGATGAACGAGAGGACGAAACCGATGAGCGCGAGGGCCTCGATGAGCGCGAAGCCCAGGAACATCGTGGTCCGGGTCTCACCCGCGGTCTCGGGCTGACGGGCCATCGCCTCGATCGCGCTCGAGAACACGAGGCCCACGCCGATGCCGGGGCCGATGGCGGCGAGGCCGTACACCAAACCCTTGCCGATCGTCGCTACGCCCTCGTCGGTGAGGCCGCCTTCCTGCGCCAGTGTGATCAGGTCGGTCATCTCTTGGTCCCTCCTCTTTCCTTGTGGGTGAGATCTAGGCTGCGGTTGCGGGTGCTTCGATTCCCTCGGTGAGCGGTCGCTGGGTCTCGACCTGGTGCGCTTCGTGCTCGCTCGTGTCGGCGTGGTCGCCGTGTCCGTGGATCGACTCGGCGATGTAGAAGGCCGTCAGCAACGTGAAGATGTAGGCCTGGATCGAGATGACTAGCATCTCGAACACGAGCAGGCCGCAGGCGACGACGAACGTCACGGGGCCGAGCACGGCCGAGATCCCGAGCCCGCCCTCCTGCCACGGCCAGATGAAGTCGTGCGTGAACAGGAAGAAGATCGTCAGCAGCACGTGGCCGGCCATCATGTTCGCGAGAAGTCGGATCGCCAGCGTCAGCGGCCGGATGATGAACACGGACGCGATCTCGATCGGGGTGAGCAGGAGGTAGACCGGCTTCGGAACGCCCGGCGGGAACAGCGTGTCCTTGAGGAAGCGGAGGCCCTGCTTCTTGAACCCGACGAAGACGAAGATCACGTAGGTCAGCAGCGACAGCGCCGCCGGCACCGCCATGCGGGACGTGACCGGGAAGTTGATGCCCGGGACGATCTCGAGCAGGTTGCAGAAGAAGATGAAGAAGAACAGCGACGCGAGGTACGGCGCGTACTTGGGCCCGTCCTTCGGCCCGATCACGTCGACCGCGATCTGGTTGCGGACGAACGTGTAGCCCTGCTCGGCCGCGTTCTGGAAGAACCCCTTCGGGACCAGCCGCCCCTTGGCGCCGGCCTTGAAGAACGCGAGGCACAGGAGCCCCGCCACGACCATCAGAAGGGTGACGCGGTTGAACGAGAACGGCGTCCCTTCGAAGAGGATCGGGTCCCAGAAGAAAAGGTGATTGACGTCTAGCTCCATCCAATCAACTCCTTGTGTCGGCCGCGCTCAGGGGATTCGTACCGGTTTCGGTGTGTTTGTAGGCCCCGGCAGCCTCCCACAGCACGAGCAGCAGGTGGCACCCGATGAGGGTGAAGCCGGTGACGGGGAAGAAGACGACGTCGAGCGCCTGGAGCGCCAGGGCGGCCATCGTCAACAAGAAGAGGCCGAGCATGAAGGCCGCGAGGCCCGCGGGGAGGAGGAGCTGGGGCGTGCGCTCGGCGACGCCGCCGAGGATGCGGGCGGACAGCCACAGGTTCCCGAGCGTCATGGCGACGCCTGCGAGAGCAGACACGCCCCACTTGGGGCCCCCGACGAGCCACAGGACCGCGACGAGGACCGGCGTGAGGAACAAAGCGCGGCGCGCCATGCGGCCGACCATCCGAACCTCGATCACCTGTGCCCCCTTCCTTGCTCGAAGCCCCCGCGGTTCTTCACCGCGTAGTAGACGTGCAGGACGCCGCCGATCCAGCCGAGCACGCCGCCCACGACCTGCCCGATGGGCTCGATGCCGAGCCACCGGTCGACCAGGAAGCCGAGGAACCAGAACAGCGCCACCGCGCCGGCGAACTCGAACGCGAGGGACATGCCCATGCCCGCCCCTGCCTGCGCGCTGTTGCTCCGCCCCGGAACCTTGCTAACTGGAAGCCTCCCGCGACGACACCCACGGCAACCCCATCTCGATGAGGCAGAGACGTGCTCCGAGGGTGTTCTGGAGTGGGAGGAACGGCATCCTAACGCATCTCCTTGCTTGTGAAACTTTTCACAAGCTACCTCAGGAGGCCCCGTCTTGCAACTTCCCAAAAGTCAGGTTTTGGAGGGCCGAAACCTCGGTTGGGCCCCGTCGCCGTTCGGTCGCCTCCCCCGCATGCTCATAGCTCTTCCGGGGATCGGGGTTGGCGAGGTTGCTGAGGTTGGCGAGGTTGTGTCCTGACC
>DASQEJ010000110.1:0-7574 GCA_035633715.1 Actinomycetota bacterium
CGGGCGCGTCGGTGTCGCCGTCCAGCGCTGCGTGCACGGCGGCGGCGGCGAGGGCGCCCTGGCCGAGCGCCTTGTGGATCCCCGCTCCGGACACCGGGTCGAAGCTCGACGCGCTGTCGCCGACGGCGATCCAACCGGGGCCGGCGACGCGCCCGCGCAGCCCGGACGTCACCGGGAGCACGCGCTCGTCGACCACGTCCGCGCCGGCCAAGCGGCTCCGCGTCAGCGGCGCCGTTTCGAGCTCTCGGGAGCGGGAGACACCGCGCCGGTGCTCCTCGGCGTCGGTGAAGAACATCGACACGGTCTCGCTGGCGCCGACGGGCGCGGTGTACCACCAGCCGCGCGGCGTGGTCTCGACGTAGGTCCTGAGGTCCAAGGGGCGTCCGCGCCGGTGGCGAGCGAGCGCCGTCAACGCGAGCAGCTTGTCGCGCTGGACGGTCCGCCGCCCCGCGACGACGTGGCTGTTGCGGCCCGCGGCGTCGACCACGAACCGCGCCGTGAGGGTCGCGCCGCTCGTGGTTACCCGCCATCCGCCCCGAGCACGAGCCACTCCGGTGACCGAGACGCCCGTCGACAACGAGGCCCCGGCGCCTTCGGCGGCGCGGGCGAGCGCGCGATCGAAGCCCGTGCGGTCGACGTGCAGGCCCGCGCCGTGGACGTTGCGGACGAAGTCGGACTCGACCGGGTCGCCGCCCCACGACGACACCGTCCCCGGAGACTCGACCGCGTCCACCGTCGCCACCTCCTCGCGGAGACCGAGCGCGTCGAGCAGCGGCATCGCCTCCGGCGGAAGCGTCTCTCCGTAGCGCGGCTCGCAGTAGCGCGACCTCTCGACGATGGCGACGCGCCGGCCCCACGAGGCGAGGCAGCGCGCCGCTACCGCCCCGGCCGGGCCCCCGCCCACGACGGCGACGTCGACCTCCACTACGTCACGGACGCGGGGACCGAGGCTCCACCAACGGGATGCCGTTCGCGTTGCGCCTGAGGGTGGCCGAAGCCTCGTACACGACCTTGCGCGCGTCCTGAAGGCTCCCGACCGGCGCGTGCGCCTCCAGCGAGTGCCATGCGGTGAACGACAGGTTCTCGCCGAATTGCTCCTGCCCCGTCGCGTCGACGTCCTGTTGCGGCAGCTCCAGGGTCGCGACGTGCACCGGCCGCGACGCGGACTCGTCCCACCGCACCGTGGCGTCGTCCAGCGGCATCGACTCGGGGTCCTTCTGGAACTGGACCAGGAACCGGAACGTGACCGGCCCGGCCAGCAACCGCGCCTTCAGGTCGTCGGCGAGGTAGTCCTGCGACGGCGACGCCGGCGGCGCCGGAGGAGGACCGTCCAGGACCGGCTCGAGCTTGTACTTCACGAACCGGTCCGAGCCGAACTTCGACGGGAGGACGCTCCAGTAGTCGATCGACGTGACGCTGCCGACCTTCTGCGACATGTCGTTCAGGATCTGCGCGGTCTTCGGGTGCGCCTTCAGGTAGGAGGGATAGTCGTGCTCCTGCACGCCCGCGTAGGTGAACTCGCACATCGCGTGTGCGTCCGGCACGAAGAACACGTCGAAGTTCTGGAAGACGAAGTCCTGCGTGAGCGCGTCCGGCTCCAGGAGCTTCTCGCCGGGGACGTCGAACAGCTTCACGCCCATCCCGAGCGTCGTTCCGGTGTCGGGATTGCCGGGCACGGTGTCGCTGGAGGACCGCACCCACATCGGATAGCGGTCTCCGGCGAAGACGCCGACGCGGAGGTCTTCCGGGAGGTCCGGCTGGACCACGAACTCGCCGTACGCGCAGCCGTGCTGCTTCAGGAACACCGCGCGCCGCACCGGGCACTGTCCCGCGAGCAACCGCGTCTTCTGCGTGACGTCGACGAACAGGTACTTCAGGCACGCGATCGGGTCGGTCGCGCAGTCGCAGGTCGAGGCCGCGGTGGCCTGACGTAGCAGCATCGGTCGGCTCCTCTCAGATCCGGCGGCCGGGGAAGCCGTAGCGCGCCTGACGGAACTCCTCGGAGACCCGTTCGGTCCCCCGGGCCTCTGCGGCGGCAGCCGCGACCTTCGGATGCATTTCGACGGTCATCCCGGTCTCCACGTACATCACCGGCGGGAACGCGCCGTCGCCGGGGGCCTCACGGCGCTCGACCACGCCGAGCTTCCCGAAGTCGGAGATCATCTTCGTGATCTGGTGGATGTAAGGAGCGTTCAGGTCGAGGCCGCGCAACCACGACAACCTCGTGTTGAACGCCTCCTCACGCGCCTCCATGGGCTGGTCCGGGTCGGCGACGATCGCGTAGGAGTCCTCGGTCAGCACCTCGTTCGGCACGCGCGAGGGCCAGAACGTCGGCAGGTACGGGTCGGTCGGGAACGGCGGCCTCGGGTAGCCGGACCGGCAGCTCGCGGTGTCCGTCTGCCACGGCACCGCCATCCACCTCGTCACGTCACCCGGCCCGCTCTGGGACAACGGCCCGTCGTCGGCGAGCGCGACGTCCGCGGAGAGATAGTCGCCGTAGTCGGGGCGCGGCGCGCCGGGCGGCCGCTCCTTCAGCCGGAACGGAGCGCGGTACATGGCGATCTGCCTCATCGGCCAGGTCATCTCGCAGCCGGGGTGGAACGGCCCCCCCATGCACCAGTGGAGCGCGGCGCGGTCGAGCATCGCGGGGCGGGCCGAGTCGTCGACGTCTTCGAGCGTCGCGGGCCGCGGCGCGTCCGGGTCGTAGTCCGCGACGAACGAGCCGTTCATCCAGCTGTTCAGGTATCCGTACAAAGTCGGGGTGACCGTGAACCCCGCCTTGGCGCTGTCGTCGTAGTTCCCGAACGCGTCGCCGTAGATCGGCGGCCACTGCACGTCGTTGGGCACCGCGTTGCCGGGCTGTCTGAACATGTAGAAGATCGACCGCCGCAGCTCCTGGTAGGTGACGTCCGTCGACGCGAGCTTGCGGAGGATCTCGGGCCGTGTGAACTCGTTCGGCGCGCCCCACCCGAACTGCGCGAGGAAACCGGCGTTCACCCACTGCGCGTCCGCGAACTGCTCGAGCAGCGGCAGGATGTCGGCGGTGAAGGACGGCTCCTTGCGGCGCGGCACCATCATGGGCGTGACGGCGTCGACCATGACGTCGTACATCGTCTGCGGCGAGACGATCCCCGGACCGTAGTTGGGCGGCGCGACCACGACCCACGCCGGATCGACCGGAACGGTCTCGCCTCCGATCGTCACCGTCGCGTGCACGGGGCCGTCGGAGACGTCGTCGTGCCATCCCGAGTTGTTCGAGAACGTCGTGAGCGTGTTGCCGGGGATCGGCGTGGCGGAGACGCCGTGGCCGCCGAGGAACAGCAGACGCCCGGCCTCGTCCGTCCTCAGCTCTCCCAGCGACACGGGCGTGCCGAGGAAGGAGCCGCCGTCGAGGGGGGCGATGTCGCCGGGCCTCGCCTCGAGCGTCTTCGGCCCGGGGTCGATCACGAGGTCGCCCCGGCCGCCGGCGCCCATCCACGAGTTGCGCCGGGGCACCTGAAGGGTCGCGGCCTCCGCGAGGTCCATCGCGACGACGAAGTCGTACCAGGCCGCCTTGGAGTTCGCGACGTGGACCTCCCAGACGATCTCCGCGTCCGCCGACGTGATCTCGCCGACGAGGTCTCCGTCGGAGTCGTATCCGTAGATGCGGAAGCGCGCGGCCTGGCGCTTCAGCCGCCCCTCGGCGTCCTTGTAGGAGTCCTCCTGGGTCGGGCACAGCACCTCGGGTCCGACGAAGAACTCGTCGGGACTGTCTCCGACCCGCGCGACACCGATGGCCGGATGGATACGAGCACTGGCGATACGCCCCACTTTGCCCCCTACTGTCACTGGATTGACGCGATCATGTAACAGCAGCGCAACCGCCGACACAAGGGGAGGGGCTTCCCCCGATGCGGTAGACGTTCAGGGGGCCGGGACGAACGACTCCTTGATGGCCTCGAACAGGGCCTGAGACTCGGCCCAGTCCTCGGCCCTCGTCTGGAAGTTCAGCGCGTAGCCGTAAGTGTCCGTGACGACGCCGAGGTTGATCGCGTGCAGCTCGGCCCCCCCGTCGACGTACGTGTACTCCCACTCGGCGGCCTCGAAGCCCTGGAACTCGACGGGGTCGATGCGGATCTCCTCGTAAGCGTCGTGGTCCGCAGCGAACCGATCCGACGCGGACTCCCACCCCGCGACGGCGTCGTCACCCGGCTCCGCGACCCAGTCCATCCGCAGGTACGCGCCCGTCTCCGGATCGCGGAAGTCGGTGACGGACTCGCTTTGGGGGATGACGGTCCATCCCTCGGGATACGAGACCTGGTAGCCGATCGCCGAGTCCTCGTGGACCTGGAGGTCCTCGACCGGCGCCTCCTCCGCGGGCTCCGCGGCGTCGTCGTCCTCCGCGCGGGCGTCGGCCCCGCCGCGCTGACGTCGCTCGCGCTCGCCGCCGTCGTTGCCCGGCTCGTCTCCGGTCAGCGACGTGAACAAGAGCACGGCGACGAGGAACAGAACGCCCGCGGCGCCGAGGATCGCCAGCCACGGACGTGCTCGCGGCGCGCCGGCTCGTTCGAGCGCGGGCTCCGGCTCGGCGACGGGCGGCTCGGCGACCGTCGTCTCGGGGACCGGCGCTTCGAGCGGGCGGGCCGGTTCGGTGGGAACACCGCCTTCGAGGGCCTGCTCGAGCATGCGGCGCAGCACCTCGGGCGCCGGTCTCTGGGCCGGGTCCTTCTCGAGCAACGCCTCGATAACCGGCCTCAACGCCCGCGCCTTGCGCAGCGGGCGCGGCTCTTCTCCCACCACGGCGGTTAGCGTGGGGATCGCCTGGCCGCGGTCGAACGGAGGCTCGCCCTCGACCGCGAAGTACAGCGTCGCGCCGAGGGACCACAGGTCCGAAGCGGCCCCAGTGACGTCCTCCTTCGCCTGCTCGGGCGCCATGTACGAGGGCGACCCCAGCACGAGGCCGGTCGCGGTCAGCCGCGGGTCGCCCTTGACCGAAGCGATCCCGAAGTCCGCGAGCTTGGCGTGGCGGTCGTCCGGGAGCATGACGTTCGCGGGCTTCACGTCGCGGTGGACGATGTCCTGTGCGTGCGCGGCCTCGAGGGCGCCGAGGATCTCGAGCCCGATCCGTGCCGCCCGCGCCTCCTCCAGCGGCCCCTCGCTGCGGACCACGTCCTCCAAGGTCTCGGCCTCGACCAGCTCCATCACGATGTACGGGCGGTCGTCCTCTTCGATGACGTCGTAGACGATGACGGCGCCGGGGTGCGAGATGCGGGCCGCGGCCCTCGCCTCGCGCAGGACGCGGGAGCGCGTCACCGCCCGCTCGTCCGCGGGCACGGTCGCGGGGAGCTGGACCTCCTTTACGGCCACGGGTCGCTGGAGGAGCCGGTCCTCGGCCCGCCACACCGCCCCCATGCCGCCGCGCCCGATGAGCTCCTCGAGGGCATAGCGGCCGCCGACGAGCCGCTCGGTCTCCTGGCTTGGCATGCTCGCCTCCTTACCCCGGCGGCACGCTGCGTATTCGACCGGCGTCAGGCCGTCTGTTGGGCTCGGGTCTCCGCCGTGAGGAACGCCGCCAGCTCCCGCGCCTCGGACTCCGGGATCGACACGACGCAGCGGGCTCGGTCCTCCACCCACACGCTGAACCTCACGTGGGCGCCCGCGATCTCGACCCTGCCCTCGGGGGCCTCCAGGACCTGGGCGCGGCGATAGCTCGTGACGCGCAGGAACGCGTTCTCCGGGTCGCTTCCGTCGACGCGCAGGCCGGCGAAGAAGCGCGCGCTCTTGGCCGGGCGCGGGTCCAGCAGATCGGCCGGGAGGGCCGAGCCGCAACGGACGCAGTACGAGTGGGCGACCGGCTGCTCGAGCCGGCAGGACGGACAGAAGATCGCGTTCACGTCGTCCCCTTCCTCGATCGCTACAGCTTCGCCAGGGCCTTTCGCACCTTCGTGAGGTCGTCGATCAGACCCTTCATCTCGACCTCCCGCTCGTCCGGCGCCCGGAGGATCGCCGACGGGTGGATCGTCGCGGTCACGAGCGGCGCGAGATCCGACTCCACGAACTCGCCGCGGTGCTGCGTCACGCGAAACGACCGGCCGAGAAGGGCCTGTGCCGCCGTCGCGCCGAGGCAGACGAGCGCCTGCGGCTGCACGACCTCGATCTCCGCGTCCAACCACGGCCGGCACGCGTTTATCTCGGACATGTTCGGCTTCTTGTGGATCCGCCGCTTGCCGCGCTGCTCGAACTTGAAGTGCTTCACGACGTTCGTGACGTAGGCCTGGTCGCGGTCGATCCCCGCGGCGGTCAGGGCGTCGTCGAGGAGGCGGCCGGCGGGCCCGACGAACGGCTCGCCCGCGACGTCTTCCATGTCGCCGGGCTGCTCGCCGACGAGCATCACCTGGGACCGGGTCAGGCCCTTGCCGAAGACGGTCTGGGTCGCGTCGCGGTAGAGGTCGCACGCGGTGCAGGTCGCGGCCGTGCTGCGCAGGTCGTCGAGATCCGGGTCGGTGGGGACCATCGCCATGGCGGCCCCCACTTTCGCACAGAGGCGTCTAGCTCACCGGCTCCAGAGGGGCGTCCAGCCAGTTCGTCGTCGTCGCTCCGCGCGCTACGAGGTCGCGCAGCCCCTCCGGCCCGAGCGGCGTTCCCAAAAAGAAGCCCTGGCCCTCGTGGCAGCCGAGCCTGCGGACCTCGCGGAGCTGCTCGGGCGTCTCGATGCCCTCCGCGACGATCCGGAGGTTGAGGTTCTCGCCGATCTGCACGATCGCCCGCGCGAGGGCCGCGTCCTCGACGCCCTGGTCGATGCCCTCGATGAACGAGCGGTCGATCTTGAGGATGTCGATCGGGAACGTCCGGAGGTAGCTGAGCGACGAATAGCCGGTGCCGAAGTCGTCGATCGCGATCGTGACGCCGAGGTCCTTCAGGCCCTGGATCGTCGCGAGCGTCGACGGCGAGTCGTTCAAGAACACGCTCTCGGTGATCTCCAGCACGAGGTCCTCGGCGGGAAAGCGCGTGACCTCGAGGGTCTCGGCGACCTGCTGGACGAGATCGGCCTCCTCGAACTGCCGGACCGAGAGGTTGACGCTCACCTTCAGGGGGGCCGCGTCGGGATGCGCCTTCTTCCACGAGGCGGCGTGCCGGCAGGACTCTCGCAGCACCCATTGGCCGAGCTGCACGATCAACCCCGTCTCCTCGGCGAGCTCGACGAACTCCGCCGGCGGGACGACGCCCTTCGTCGGGTGCGACCACCGCAGCAGAGCCTCGGCCCCCGTCATCCGTCCGGTCACCATGTCGACGATCGGCTGGTACTCCACGACGAACTCGCTGCGAGCGACCGCCGACTGGAGGTCGAGCTCCTGGCGGATGCGCTCGGTGCGCGCCAGCCTCAGCTCGGGGCGGTAGACCTCGTAGCAACCGCGGCCCCGCGCCTTCGCGGAGTACATGGCGACGTCGGCGTTCCCGAGCAGCTCCTCGGTCCCCTCCGTGCCGTCCTTCAGCGCGAGCCCGATGCTGGCCCCGATCGAGACCGGGTGGCCGTCGAGCTCGAACGGGCGCGTGAACGTGCGGATGATCCGCTCCGCGACGCGCGGCGCCTCGGT
>DASQEJ010000111.1:0-6208 GCA_035633715.1 Actinomycetota bacterium
GACGCAACCGACGTCGACTTCGAGTCGAACCACCCGTTCGCTCTCACGGTCCAGGTGGCCGACAACGGGACGCCTGCGCTGAGCGACGACGCGACGATCACGATCAACCTGAACGACGTCAACGACAACCCGGTCGTGAACGCCGCCTCGCTGTCGCTTGCAGAGAACAGCGCGAACGGCACGTCGGCCGGCACCGCGACGGCCACAGACCAGGACTCGCCGGCTCAGACGCTGACGTGGGCGATCACCGGCGGGAACACCGGCTCCGCGTTCCAGATCAACGCTTCGACGGGCGAGATAACGGTCGCCGACACGAGCGACCTCGACTTCGAGACGACTCCGCAGTTCAACCTGACCGTCCAGGCCACGGACGACGGCACGCCGAACCGGTCGGGCTCGAACACCATCACGGTCAACCTGACGAACGTCAACGAGAAGCCGGCGATCACCGCGCCTTCGACGATCAGCGCCCAGTACGGCGTGGCGAAGACGCTCTCCGGGATCTCGGTCGACGACCCCGACTCCGGGAACAACGACATCACGATGACGCTGGGCGTCCTCGACGGAACGCTCGACGTCGACACCACTGTCGTCGACGGTCTCTCCGCCGGCGACGTGACGGGTGACGGCACCGACGCTCTGGTGCTGACCGGCAAGCAGTCCGAGATCAACAACACGCTCGGCGCTGCGAACGGCGTGGCGTACACGAGCGACGCAGGCTTCCTCGGCCTGTCCGACACCCTCGCCGTGGCGACCAACGACGGCGGTAACACGGGCAGCGGCGTCGCCCAGGTCGACGGGGCGAACGTCACGATCCAGTTCAACACGCCCCCGGTCGCCACCGACCAGACGGTCTCCACCAACGAGGACACCGAGAAGACCGTCACGCTCGCCGGCACCGACGCAGAGGGCGACACGCTGACGTTCAAGGTCACCGCTCTGCCCGCCGCCGGGAAGCTCCACGAGGGCACGAGCTCGGCCGGCACCGTGATCACGGGCGGCGCGCTGCCGTACACGCTGCCCGCCGACAAGGTCACGTACGTCCCGCCGGCGACCCAGAACGGGCTCGCCCTCGAGACGTTCGGGTTCAAGGCGAACGACGGCAGCGCCGACTCCCCGGCCGGCGTCGTCACGGTCGACGTCTCGGCCGTCAACGACGCTCCGGAGATCGCCAACACCGGCGCCAACCTGGCCTACACGGAGAACGACCCCGCGACGCCGATCAGCACGGACTTCACCGTCGACGACGTCGACAGCGCGCTGTCGGGCGTCACGGTCCAGATCACGGGCAACTACGTCAACGGGCAGGACGTGCTCTCGTACCCCGGCGGCTTCGGCATAACGGCCACGCCGTTCGACGCCGGCACGGGGACGCTGACGCTGTCGGGCTCGACCACGCTCGCCAACTACCTCAGCGCCATCGAGGCGGTCGGGTACCACAACACGAGCGAGGACCCGAGCACCCTCACCCGCACGGTCACGTACACCGTCAGCGACGGTGCTCTCGCGGACACCGCGACCGCCGGGATCGACGTCACCGCGGTCAACGACCTGCCGGTCCTCACGACGCCGGGCAACGACCTGGCCTACACGGAGAACGACGCGGCCACGGCGATCCACCCGGCCATGACGGTGACGGACGTCGACCACACGAACGCCTCGGGCGCGACCGTCCAGATCACGGGCAACTACGCCAACGGCCAGGACGTCTTGTCGTTCGCCAACGCCTTCGGGATCACCGCCGGCCCGTTCGACGCCTCGACCGGAACGCTCACGCTGTCGGGGAACACGACGTTCGCGAACTACGAGGACGCCCTCCAGTCGGTGAAGTACCACAACACCAGCGAGAACCCGAGCGCTTCGACCCGCACCGTCACGTTCAAAGTGAACGACGGCGTGGGCGTCGGGACGGACACGCACGGGATCGAGGTCACGCCGGTCAACGACGCTCCGATCGCGGACCTCGACTCGCTCGCCGGGAACAAGAGCGCTCTTGCGAACACGACGCTCGACAACGGCGTCAACTCGACCGAGGCGATCCACATAGACACGGCGTCGAACGAGAACATCCTCGACGGTGACTTCGACCACGAGGGCGACGCGTTCTCGCTGATCGCCGGCGCGGACTGCACCGGCGCGGCGGCCCCCTTCACCTGCACCACGGACGAGGGCGGCACCGTGACGCTGGCGTCCAGCGGCCTGTTCGAGTACGACCCGCCGGCGGCCCACACCGGCACCGACTCGTTCCAGTACCGGGTGTCCGACGGCCAGGCAGTCAACCCGACCTCCGACGGAACCGTGAACATCAACGTCGCCGGCCCGCTGGTCTGGTACGTGGACGACTCGGCCCCCGCGGGCGGGAACGGCACCTCTAGCTCGATGTACCAGACCCTCACGCCGCTGACCGGCGGGGTCGACACCGACGAGCCCGGCGACCGCATCTTCGTCCACGAGGGGACCTACACGAGCGGCATCACCCTCGAGAACAACCAGAAGCTGATCGGCCAGCCGAACGGGTTCGGCGTGACCGACACGTTGGGCCGCAACCACAACCTGCTCACGGCCGGCGGAACCGCCCCTGCGATCTCGCACTCGGCGAACACCGTCGTCACCCTCGGCTCCGGCAACGAGCTGCAGGACCTCGCGCTCGGCAACGGCGCCATCAGCCTCGCCGGAACGTCCGTCGGGACCGCGGTGGTCCGCGACACGTCGATCAGCACGAACGGGAAGGCCCTCGACATCAACGGCGGCGCGATGGACATGGTCTTTTCGACCTTCACGTCGAACGGCAGCCCGACCGAGGCGATCAAGCTGAACAACGCGACCGGATCGTTCACGGCCAACGGCGGGACGCTGCAGAACGCCACGAACGCGGTCGTCCACATCAACAACAGCGTTCAGGACGTCACGTTCGCCGGCAACATCTCGGACGGGGCCGGTCAGGTCATCTCGATCACGGAGACCGACGGAGGGACGAAGGACTTCAACGGGACGGTGACGGGCGCCACGGGCGGGTCCGGCCCCCGGATCAACCTGACGAACAACGCCGGCAGCGTCATCCGGTTCGACAACGACGTGAACCTCAACACACAGACGCTTGCGGCCGTTCACGCCACCGGGGGCGGCACGCTCCACATGGGTTCGGACGACAACGTCCTGACGACGACCACCGGTACGCCCCTGAACGTCGTCAACACGACGATCGGCGCCAGCGACCTGGTCTTCGACTCGATCTCGTCCAGCGGCGCGGCGAACGCCATCGTCCTCGACAACACCGGCAACGCCGGGAACCTCCACGTCACGGGTAACCCGAGCGCGGACACGAACGAAGGCGGCACGATCGCCAACACGGCCGGCCCCGATGCGACCACGAACCAGTGTGCGAAGCCGTCGGGTCAGCCGTCCGGGATCGGGATCCTGCTGAAGGACACGAACGGCGTGATCCTGAACGACATGCTGATCAACGGGTCGTCGAACTTCGGCCTGCTGGCCCACGACGTCGCCGGCTTCACGATGGACGACTCCACGTTCAGCGGGACCCACGGCACTAACGAGGGCCAGGACGAGGGCAGCGCGATGTTCTGCGACCTCACCGGCTCGGCGGCGATCTCGGACTCGGTCATCGGCGGCGGCTACGAGAACAGCCTCCGGGTCGTCAACGGCGGCGGCGTCCTCAACGGTCTGACCGTCAGCAACTCCGACTTCGCGACGAGCGCGGGCTCCTTCGGAGACGACGCGTTCCACGCGAGCTCGACCGGGGACGCGACCTTCAATGTCACGGTCAACAACGGCTCGGCCTTCACGGCGGCCGGCGGCGACCTCTTCCAGTACTCGGTGGCGGGGACCGGCGACGGCGACCTCGTGCTGAACGGGAGCTCGTTCTCGAACAACTACCCGACGATCTCGTCGGGCGGCGGGGGCGTCACCATCAACCCTGGTGGCGGCGGGAGCAACGTCGACGTCACCTACCAGATCACGAACAACACGTTCCGCGACTCGAAGGGCAGCGGCATCGCCCTGACGACGGGCGGCCCCGGCACCTCGGGCACGACCGGCGTGTACAACGGGACGGTGAGCGGCAACACGTTCGGTGTGAACGGAGTCGAGGACTCGGCGGCGGCGAACAACTCGAGCGCCGTGCGGCTCCTCCACACCGGGAACGGGACGCACACGATCTCGGTCGTCAACAACTTCATCTACAACTACACGAACACCGGCATCCGCCTGATCGGCAACGACGGCAACCCGACGGTGAGGGCGACCGTCACCGGCAACACGATCAACCCGGCGTTCGGCGTCGCGGCGGACGGGAACGTCTTCGCAGGCATCGAGTGGTCGGTCGGGACCACGACTTCGCCGGCGACGGGGTGCCTCGACCTCGGCGGCGTCGGGGCGCTGCAGAACTCGGTCAGCGGCGGTGACCCCGCCAACGCCAACGACATCAACATCAACCCGAACGGGAACACGACGCTGAACCTGCCCGGCTACGTCGGCCCTGTGAACGGGTCCGGCACCGAGGCCGCCGTGAGGGCGTACCTCACGCCGAGGAACAGCGGCGACGGGGCTCCCGTCATCGAGGTCCGGGAGACGGGGGCGCTCGGCACGACCCTCCAGTACACCGGCACGGGGACGAACTGCCTATGAGGTGACGGCGGTCGTCTCGAGAAGCGGCGGAGTTGAGCAGTCAGGTCCGAATGTGAGAATCGAGGAGGCGACCGTATGGCGGAACCGTTCTTGTCCGAGATCCGTATCTTCAGCTTCAACTTCCCCCCGAAGGGGTGGGCGTTCTGTAACGGGCAGTCCCTGCCGATCAACCAGAACCAGGCGCTGTTCGCGCTGCTCGGAACGACGTTCGGAGGCAACGGACAGACGACCTTCCAGCTTCCGAACCTGCAGGGGTGCTCGCCCATCCACGCGGGGTCGGGGTTCAGCCTCGGCACGAAGGCCGGCGAGTCCAGCCACACCCTGACCATGGCGGAGATGCCCCAGCACATCCACTTCTGGCAGTCGACGTCCGTGGACGCGACGCTCGCCCCCGCGACCGGGAACTTCCTCGGCGCCGCCAACAACGTCTACGTCGGCGCGGGGAACCTGACGACCCTTCCACCCGCCACCATCGGGAACACGGGTGGTTCGCAGGCGCACAACAACATGCAGCCGTACCTGGTGCTGAACTACTGCATCGCCCTGCAGGGCATCTTCCCGTCGCCGAACTAAGAGGAGGGCAACGTGGCACAACCTTATGTCGGCGAGATCCGGATGTTCGGCGGCACCTTCGCTCCGGTGGGCTGGCTGTTCTGCGAGGGACAGCAGCTGTCCATCGCAGAGAACGAGACGCTCTTCCAGCTGATCGGCACGACCTACGGCGGTGACGGCCAGGAGTCGTTCAACCTGCCGAACCTGATGGCGCGCATCCCGCTCCACTTCGGGAACGGCCCCGACGGGATCAACTATCCGATCTCGCAGGCGGCCGGTACCGAGGAGGTCACACTCACCACCCAGCAGATACCGGTCCACAACCACGCAGCCTTGGCGAGCCAGAACCCGGGGGCCAGCAAGAACCCCTCGGGGCAGATGCTCGGGCTCAGCGCGAACATCCTGCTCTACGTGGAGGGCGACGATCCGAACACGGCGATGAACACCCAGGTGATCACGCCGACCGGGGGGCAGCAGCCCCACACGAACCTGATGCCCTACCTCTGCATCAACTACATCATCTCGTTGTTCGGGCTCTTCCCGAGCCCCACCTAGAGCTGGGAGGCGTCACACATGGCAGACCCATTCGTGGCCGAGATCCGGATCTTCCCGTTCACGTTCCCGCCCAAGGGGTGGGCGTTCTGCGACGGGCAGCTCATGCCCATCTCGCAGAACACCGCGCTGTTCTCGCTGCTCGGGACGGTCTACGGCGGCGACGGCAAGTCGACGTTCGCACTCCCCGACCTGCGGGGCTCCGCGGCGATGCACCCCGACGACAACAACTTCCCGCAGGGGGCGCAGGGCGGCTCGCAGACGGTCACCTTGCTGCAGAGCGAGATCCCCGCCCACATCCACTCCGCCAACGCGAGCAGCCAGCAGGGCATAACGAACGCTCCGAAGCCCACGAACCCGCTGGCTCGGGCGACGGAGGGCACTGCGTACCAGGGCGCCGGGGGCGCGCTCGTCCAGATGGATCCGACGATGGTGGCTCCCGCCGGCGGGAGCTCCCCAC
>DASQEJ010000112.1:0-2210 GCA_035633715.1 Actinomycetota bacterium
CTCGTGGAGCTGGGCCGGGACCTCGGCTTCGAGGCCCGCGAGGTCACGCTCGAGGAGGTCGGCGGCGAGGTCGCGTCGAGCAGTCGCGTCCGAAAGGCCGTGACGTCCGGCGACCTCGCTCTGGCGGAGCGGCTGCTCGGCCGACCCTTCGACCTCGACGGGATCGTCGAGCACGGCGACGCGCGGGGGGCCGGGCTCGGCTTCCCGACGGCGAACCTGGCGATCGACCCTTCGATAGCGGCCCCACCCGTCGGCGTCTACGCCGGTAGGGCGCGGTCCGAAGATTCGTGGTTCCCGGCCGCCACGAACGTCGGGGTGAACCCGACCTTCGGCGGGAGCGGGGCCCCCCGGATCGAGACCTACCTCGTCGGCTTCGAGGGCGACCTGTACGGGCAGACGCTCAGGGTCGAGTTCTGGGAGCGTCTGCGCGACGAGAAGCGGTTCGACTCGGTGGACGAGCTGATCGAGCAGATGGGGCGGGACGTCGCCGCCACCGAGGCCCTCGTGGGGGAGCGGGAGCGCCCGCCGGGCCCCTGAGGCCGTGACCTGCTACGATGACCCGGCCCGGAAGGGTCTAGCGGTTCGGCCGCGGGCAATCACCACCAAGTCGAAGGGACTCGAAAAGCGCGCATGGCTTTGCTCAAGGAACAGAAGGTCGACATCATCTCGGACAACGCGCGGGGCGACGCCGACACCGGCTCCCCCGAGGTCCAGATCGCTCTGCTGACCCAGCGGATCTCCGAGCTCACCGAGCACCTCAAGACCCACAAGCACGACCATCACTCCCGGCGAGGCCTGCTCCGCATGGTGGGGCGCCGCAAGCGCCTGCTCGCGTACCTCCAGCGCCAGGACGTCGAGCGCTACCGCGCGCTCATCGCCAAGCTGGGCCTGCGCCGCTAGTTGCCGGGCCCCACACGATCTAAGGAGGTCCCCGAGACCCACTTCCGCAACACGTAATCGGAGAGGGCCGGCCCTCTCGGTCGGTTATCAGTTGAGGTTCCACCCTTGCGTTCCCTACGAAGGACCGCCTCGGCGGGACTCCAGGAACGGGTGGCCCCCCAACTGAGAATCGGCCAGGCTGGCGCCCTCTCCTCCACGGAACCCGCGGCCTATGAAAGCCGCGGGTCGATCCACAGGAGGAACATCTCTATGACTACTGGTATGTCCCCGGAGCCCACCTACGTCGAGCGCAAGATCGGCGACGAGGTATTCCGCATCGAGACCGGCCGCCTGGCCGGTCAGGCCGGAGGCGCGGTGCTCGCGTCCGTCGGCGAGACCACCGTCTTCGCCGCAGGCACGTCTTCCGCGCCCCGCGGCGACGCCGACTTCTTCCCGCTCACCGTCGACGTCGAGGAGCGCATGTACGCGGCCGGCAAGATCCCGGGCGGGTTCTTCCGCCGCGAGGGCCGCGCCAGCGAGAAGGCGATCCTCAACGCACGGCTGATCGACCGTCCGCTCCGTCCCTCGTTCCCGGACGGCTTCCGTCACGAGGTCCACGTCGTCGTGAACGTGATGGCGGTCGACGGGCAGAACCCCGTCGACATCCTCTCGATCAACGCGGCCTCCGCGGCGCTCGCGCTGTCGGACATCCCGTTCGAGGGCCCGGTCGGCGCCGCCCGTGTGTCGCACATCAACGGCAGCTGGGTCGCGAACCCGAACTGGATGCAGCAGGAGGAGGCCACGATCGAGCTGGTCGTCGCCGGCCGCATCAACGAAGCCGGCGAGGTCGACATCATGATGATCGAGGCCGGCGCCTCGGATCGTGCGTTCGAGCTCGTCGAGGCCGGGGCCCAGTCTCCGGACGAGGAGCTGATGGCCGACGGCATCGAGTTCTCGAAGCAGTTCATCGCCGAGGCGATCGCGTTGCAGAAGGAGCTCGTCGACCAGGCCGGGGTGCCCAAGGGCACGACGACCGGCGAGAACCCGGACTACCCGCTGTTCGTCGACTACTCGGACGAGATCTACTCCCGCGTCGAGCAGCTCGCCGGCGACCGCATCCGCGAGGCCATCTCGATCACCGAGAAGGCCAAGCGCCGCGCGACGATCGCCGACGTCTCCTCGGCCATCGCGCAGCAGCTCGCCGAGGAGTTCCCCGAGCAGGAGAAGCCGATCTCCGCGGCGCTGCGCTCGCTGACGAAGAAGCTCGTACGCCGGCGCATCGTCGACGACAACGTGCGTCTCGACGGTCGTCAGATCGACCAGGTCCGTCC
>DASQEJ010000113.1:0-5414 GCA_035633715.1 Actinomycetota bacterium
GACGGCGCGGGCCGGGACGTCCTCGTCGACGACGACCGCGAGGTCGATCAACAGCGGCGGGAACTTGGGCAGGTCCTCGACCTTCACGCGCTCCGGAAGGGCCGCTAGGACCGGCGCGAGCGACAGCTCGAACGCGACCGCCCCCTCCGGCACGTCGAACCGCTCGCACACGTCGGGGTGGAGGTCGCCGAACGCGCCTGCGGCGGTCCCCCCCACGGAGATCGACGCACCACGGGTCGGATGGAACGGCATCCCCTCGGCGGGAGAGAGCTCGGGCGGGGGCAGACGGAGCGCCCGGAACAACGTCTCGAGCACGCCCTTCACAGCGAAGAAGTCCCATGTTGCGGCGGGCGCCGACCATCCCTGCGGTCGCCTCCGCCCGCTGAAGACCGCGGCGAGGACGTGCGCCTCCAGCGCGAGGTCCTCGTTCGTCGGCTCGTAGACGCGGGCGACCTCGAACAGCGCGATCCCCTCCGCGCGGTGCGCCGCGTTGCGGGCGACCGAGCGCAGGAGGCCGGGGAGGAGCGTCGTGCGCAGGCCCGGCCGTTCGTCGACGAGCGGGTTAGCGAGGCGCACGAACTTGCGCGCGGGATGATCCGGGCCCAGACCGAGGTCGTCGAGCTCCTTCGGGCCGAGGAACGACTCGGTCCAGGCCTCGTGGACGCCGAGCGCGGCTAGCGTGCGCCGCAGGGCGCGGTCGAAGCGCTGGACCTCGTCGAGGCGTCCGGCACGGCCCGGCGGCAGCGTCGCCGCCACACGGTCGATCCCGTAGAGGCGGATGACCTCTTCGACCAAGTCGATCTCACGCGTCAGATCCGGGCGGAACGAGGGGACGCGCGTCTGAAGAGTGCCGTCGGCCTCGGTCACCTCGATGCCTATCGAACGCAGGTGGCGCGCCTGACGGTCGGGCGGGACGTCCTCTCCCAGCAGCTTGGAGGTCCGCCCCGGTCGAAGTGTGATCGAAGGCCGCTCTACGGGGGCCGGGTGCTCGTCGACGACGGCTGCGGAGACGCGCGCGCCGGCTACCTCCGCCATCAGCCGCGCCGCGCGCGCGGCGGCGAACGGAGGAGCCTCGGGGTCGGCGCCGCGCTCGAAGCGCGCGGACGCCTCCGTGCGAAGCCCGTGGCGCCGGCTCGTGTACGCGATCGTCGCGTGGTCGAAATAGGCGCACTCGAGGATGACGTCGGTCGTCGAGTCCGAGACCTCGGAGCCTGCGCCCCCCATCACGCCGGCGATGCCCAGGACCTCGTTCCGGCCCCCGATCACGAGATCGTCCTCGTGCAGCTTGCGGTCGACGCCGTCGAGCGTGGTCAGGCCTTCACCTACCCGGGCGCGCCGGACGACGAGCTCGCCGCCCGGGACCTTCGCGTGGTCGTACGCGTGCAGGGGCTGGCCGAGCTCCATCAGCACGTAGTTCGTCACGTCGACGACGTTGGACACCGGGCGGACGCCCGCGGCTACGAGCCTCGAGGTCATCCACTGCGGCGACGGGCCGACCGCCACTCCGGAGAGGTAGCGGGCCACGAACCGCGGGCAGCCCGCGGGGTCCTCGATCCTCACGGTCATCGGCGCGCCCAAGCCCTCGTCGGCAGAGACGTCCGCCGGCGGGAGCCGGAGATCGCCCCCGGTCAACGCGGCCACCTCCCGCGCGACCCCCACGACGCTCATGCAGTCCGGGCGGTTCGGAGTTATCTCGAGCTCGAAGATCGCGTCGTCCAACCCGAGCGTTCGGACGACGTCGTCGCCGAGCGTCGCGTCGGTGGGAAGCACGAGGAGCCCGGAGTGGTCCTTGGCCACGCCGAGCTCGGAGGCCGAACACAGCATCCCCGCGCTGACCTCCCCGCGGATCTTCCTTTCGGTGATCGTCATCTCGGGCAACGTCGCACCGACGCGCGCGAGCGCCACCTTGTCGCCGACTGCGAAGTTCTTCGCGCCGCACACGACGCGCTGCGAGCCCTCGCCGGTGGCGACCGTGACCATGCTGAGGTTGTCCGCGTTCGGATGCGCGTCGATCTCCTGCACCTGGGCCACGATCACGCCGGCGATCCCCTCGCCGGGGTGATGGATCTTCTCGACCTTCGTTCCCGAGAGGTCGAGCATCTCCTTCAGCGTCGGCAACGGGACGTTCACGTCCACGAACTCGCGCAGCCACGCGAGGCTCACCCTCACGACGCGCCTCGGAACTGGCTCAGGAAGCGCACGTCGTTCTCGTAGAGGTAGCGGATGTCGGAGACGCCGTGGGCGAGCGCGGCGGCCCGCTCGACGCCGAGCCCGAAGGCGAAGCCCGAGTACCGGTCGGGGTCGTATCCGACCCACTCGAACAGCGCCGGGTCGACCATGCCGCAGCCGAGGAGCTCGATCCAGCCCTCGCCCTTGCACATGCGGCACCCGCTCCCCCGGCAGACGAAGCACTCGACGTCCATCTCGCACGACGGCTCGGTGAACGGGAAGAAGTGGCCGCGGAGCCGCGTCGCGAGGTCCTTGCCGAACAGCTCACGCGCGAACGCCTGGAGCGTCCCCTTCATGTCGGCGACGGTGATCCCCTCGTCGACCGCAAGACCCTCGATCTGCGCGAACCCGGCAAGGTGCGTCGCGTCCTCCTCGTCGCGGCGATAGCAACGGCCGGGGATGACGATGTAGACGGGCGGGGGCTGCGACTGCATCACGCGGATCTGGCCCGGCGACGTCTGCGGCCGCAGGCATACCCGTTCGTCGGTCCCCTCGACGTAGAACGTGTCGGCGGGCGAGCGCGACGGGTGCTCGGGCGGCGCGTTCAGCGCGTCGAAGTTCAGGGTCGACAGCTCGACCTCGGGTCCGTCCGCGAGCGCGTACCCCAAGCCGACGAAGACGTCGACGATCTCCCAGATCGTCTTCGTCAGCGGATGGACGGAGCCGACGCCGACGCGCTCGCCGGGAAGCGTGACGTCGATGCGCTCGCGCTCCCAGCGGGCGGCGCGCTCGGCCTGTTCGAACTCCGCCGTCTTCGCGGCGAGAGCGTCCTCCAGCGCGCGCTGCACCTCGTTCGCGAGCTGTCCCGCCTCCTTGCGCGCGTCGTCGGGCAGACGGCCCAGCGACGAGCGGGCACGCGACAGCGGCGTCTTGCGGCCGAGCGTTCGTACCCGCGCGTCTTGGACCGCAGCCATGTCCTCGGCCGCGGCGATGACGGCGAGTCCTTGCGTCCGGGCCTCTTCGAACTGTTCTCGCAGCTCGGCGAGGTCGCTCACGAAGTCGCTCGAGGCAGCTCGATCGTGAACTTGGATCCCCTGCCGACGTGGCTCTCGACGGAGATCGAGCCGCCGTGGGCCTCCACCAACCGGCGCGTCAGGTAGAGACCGAGCCCGGTGCCCGACGGCCCGGACTTCTGCGCGTGGGGGGCGGGGCCGGAGAAGACCTCGGCGATCTGTTCCTCCGGGATCCCGACGCCTTCGTCGCTGACCGTGATCGAGCCGTTCTCGGCGGAGACCAGGATCGCTCCCTCGTCCGAGAACTTGATGGCGTTCTCGACCAGGTTCGACAGTGCGTGGCCGAGCCTCTCGGGGTCCGCGTGCACGATCCGGTCGTCCGGGATGTCGATGGAGACGCGCTCGGCGCCGCCGAGGGCCGAGTGGTTCGCCACCGCCTTCTCGGCGATCTCGCGGAGCGACACCGGCTGGACCTGTAGCTCGAGGCGCCCGGCCTCGAGACGGGCCAGGTCGAGCACCTCGGAGACGATGCGCCCCATCCGCTCGGCGTCGTGGTGGATCGTCTCGATGAACTGCAGGCGCTGCTCGTCGGTGAAGCGATCCCACCGCTTCACCAGCGTCGCGGAGAACCCCTTCACGGACGTCAACGGCGACCGCAGCTCGTGGGCGATCTTCGAGATCATGTCGGCGAAGCGTGCGTTGTCGGTCATGTAGCCGCCGAGGATATCCGTCCTACTCGGCGGTCCCGCCGAGGCGGCCCCGGCGTTGCCGCACGGCTTCGAAGAGGAGGATGGCCCCCGCGATCCCCGCGTTGAGGGAGTCGGCGTCGCCCGGCATCGGGATCGCGACGACGTCGGTCAGAAGAGATCGGTGCTCCTCGACGATCCCCCACGCCTCGTTGCCGACGACGAACGCCGCCCGGCCCCCGTAGTCGACGGCGTCGTAGGCCGTCGCGGCCGCTGCATCGGTTCCGACGACGGCGAACCCCCGTCTCACGAGCTCCGCGACCGTTGCGTCGAGATCGGCGTCGCGGACGACGGCGACGCGATCGAGCAGGCCCGCCGACGCCCGCACGGTCTTGGGGGCATAGGGGTCGACGGACCCCTTCGTGAACACGACCGCTCCGGCCCCCGCGGCGCTCGCGCATCGCAACAGCGTGCCGGCGTTGCCCGGGTCGCGGACCTGGTCGAGGACCAAGACGAGGTCGACGTTCTCGTCGACGTCGCCGAGCGCCACGTGTCGCATCTCGACGATCGCCACCACGCCCTGGGGGGTCGTCGCGTCCGAGACGGCTTCGAGCACGCCACGGGTGCCGACGACGACGGAGGCCCCGGCCTCGGCCGCCTCCGCGGTGACCGCTTCGACGTCTTCGTGGTCGGCGGCGACGAAGACGACGCGGACCGGAGCGCGGGCCGCGAGGGCTTCGCGCACCGGCACGGTGCCTTCGAGGAGATAGGCCCCCTCGGCGTCTCTTTGGGCGCGCCGGCGCAGCTTCCGCGCCGCCATGACCCGTGGGTTCTGGAGGCTGGAGACGACCTCGCTCACCGAAGAGTCCGGCCGGAAGCGGTTGCTAGGACGCGGCCTTCTCGAGGGACTGCCGGGCTACGTCGGCGAGTGCGGTGAACGTCGTGGGCTCGTTGACGGCCAGCTCGGCGAGCATCTTGCGATCGACGTCGACCTCGGCGAGCTTGAGGCCGGCCATCATCCGGCTGTAGCTGAGGCCGTTCTCGCGCGCGGCGGCGTTGATCCGGATGATCCACAGGCGCCGGAAGTCACCCTTGCGGGCGCGACGGTCCCGGTACGCGTAGACGCCCGAGTGCAGTACCTGCTCGTGCGCGGCGCGGTAGTGCTTGCCGCGGGCGGAGTAGTAGCCCTTGGCCTGGTCGAGGACCTTCTTGCGCCTCTTCCGTCCCGCGACGCTTCTCTTGACGCGTGGCATGGTGCTCCTCCTTAGGAACGGTCGTCGGCTACTTGCCCAGCAACCTGCGGATGCGCTTGGCGTCCTGGCCCGAGACGACGGCATCGGGCGCTTTCAGGCTGCGCTTCCGCTTGGGCGACTTCTTCTCGAGCATGTGGTTCATGAATGCGCGGCGCCGGCGGATCTTGCCGGTCGAGGTCACCTTGAACCTCTTCGCTGCGCCCCGGTGGGTCTTCATCTTCGGCATTGCTCAGCCTCCCGCGGCTCTCGTCACCGTGCGGGGCGGGACCTGCGCGGGAGGCGGCGGCGCAGGC
>DASQEJ010000114.1:0-10656 GCA_035633715.1 Actinomycetota bacterium
CGGCTTCGACGACGTCTCGACGTTCATCGCGAGCGGCAACGTGATCTTCCGCACTAGCGGCAGGGCCTCGGAGATGGAGGCCGCCGCCGAGGCCGCGCTCCGCGACGCTCTCGGCTTCGAGGTAGTGACGTTCGTGCGGACGGCGCCGGCGATATCCCGCGTCGTCGGCGCGAGCCCATTCGCGGACGCGGACGACTCGACCCACGTCGGGTTCCTGAAGAAGGCGCCGGGGGCCGCGGTGCGAAGCGCCCTCGACGCGCTCGGCAACGACTCCGACTCGGTCACCGCGACGGGCAAGGAGGTCTACTGGCTGGCGCGCTCGGGCATGGGCCGGGCGACGATCTCCGGAGCGACGATCGAGAAGAAGCTGGGACAACCGACGACGTTTCGCAGCCTGAAGATGCTGAAGCGCCTCGACGCGAAGCTGCGAGCGTGACCGCACGCCGGGCGATCCGCCGCACGCTGGCCGGCGTCGCGCTCGCGCTGCTCGTCTTCGCTGCCGTCGTCGGCGTCGAGATCTGGCTCGCGCTGCGGCGCGAGTACCTCCCGACTGCGGACCCGCTGGACCTGGACGCGACGTTCGGGACGGGCGACCGGCTGAACTTCGTCGTGCTGGGGGACTCGACCTCGGCCGGCGTCGGCGTCGACGACCCCGCGGACGCGTACCCCACCCTTCTCGCCGAGCGCCTCGCGGACGAGACCGGCCGGTCGATCCGGCTGAGCGTCCTCGGAGAGTCGGGGGCCCGGGTCCGCGACGTGCTCGACGAGCAGGTCCCCGCGGCGCTGGAGCTCGATCCCGACGTGATCTTCGTCGGGATCGGCGCGAACGACGTGACGCACCTGACGTCTCTGGGCGAGGTGCGCGAGCTGATGCGCGCGATCCTCGGGCGCCTCGACGACACGGGCGCCGCGATCGTGGTCGCCGGCGCTCCCGACATGCGCGCTCTCGCGTGGGCCGAGCCTCTCCGGTCGCTCGCGTACCTACGCGGCAAGCAGGTCGCGACCGCGATCGAGGAGGAGGCGCGGGGGGCGGGGGCCGGCGTCGTCGAGCTGGCCGAGGAGACCGGGCCGTTCTTCGCGGAGGACCCCGGCGGGCACTTCAGCGAGGACCAATTCCACCCGAGCGCGCTGGGCTACCGGCGGTGGGCCGACGCGATCTTCCCGGTCCTGGCAGGAGCCGTCACGTCCGCCCCGTAATCCTTCCGGGCGTGATGTCCGTTTCGACCGCTATCATCCGGCGGTCAAGGTCAGCAATAGAAGGAGTTGAGTCGATGAAGAAGCTCCGCATCGCCCTCGTGAGCGCGCTCGCAGCGGGCGCGGTCCTCGCCGTCGCACCGGCGCCCGCCCACGCGTGCTCCGTAGACGGACCGGTGAACTTCTGCATCCTCGAAGAGCCGTGCATGATCGCGGAAGACCTGAAGCCGGAGAAGCTGCGCTGCCACGACTGACGTAGCACACGGCCGGTCGGCGGGAAGCCCCTAGCTCTCCCGCCGGCCGCCGGCAGGGTGGACCCGGAAGCTGAACATCATCCCGCTCTCCAGGTGCTCCGCTATGTGGCAGTGCGCCATCCACAACCCTGGGTTCGAGGCGTCGAGAAGGATGTCGACGGTCTCGCCGGTCCGGACGAGCACGGTGTCCTTCCAGACCAGGTTCGGCTCCTCCGCCCCGTTCCGAGCGATCACGAGGAACCGCTCGCCGTGCACGTGGAAGGGGTGGTGCATGGGGTGGTCCGACTCCATCTCGTTGACGATCCGGATCTTCACCTGATCCCCCGCGGCGAACTCCCAGTCGATGCCCCCGTTCTCGCGTCCCGTGTCGCGGTCCACGACCTTCCACCGCGTGTTCGCGTTGGTGGTCCGGCGGTTGACGTCGAACATGAGGTCTTCCCACTCGATCCCGTCGTCCCCCGCGTCACCGTCGTCGTGGGCGTGGTGCCCTTGCGGATGCGAGGGCTGGGGTCCGTGCCCGGGCGGGGTCGCCGGGGCCGCTTGCGCCAGCAGCTTCATCCCGCACTTGGGGCAGCTCCCGGGTTCCGGGCTCACGACCTCGGGGTGCATCGGGCACACGTAGACGCTCGCCTCGCCCCCCGCCGGCTCCCCCATGTCCATCTCCGCCACCAGGGCCAGCGTCTTGTCCGGCGGTGCGGCGGCGTACACGGCGACGCGTTCGCGTTCGGCGACCATCTCGTCGTTCACCCGGAGCACGTCGAAGTCGCTGGGTCGCGTCGCTCCGGCGCGCTCCTCCACCGAGACGCGCGACAACGTGTAGACGCGTCCCGGCGTCACGTGCTGCAGCTCGAACGTTCCTGCGTCGTCGAACGCGACGTCGACGACGGCTCTCTCGGACGGCGCCAGGACGACGTCGTCCACCCACTCCTCACGCTCGTAGCGCCCTCCGTCCGCGCCGACGAGCTTCATCCGGGCGCCCGGTAGCGCGACTCTGAAGACACGCGTGTTGGCTGTGTTGGTCAGATAGAAGCGCGCTGTCTCCCCGCGGTCGAGGCTCGTCGCGTGTTCCGTCTCACCGCCGGCGAGGAGGACGTTGCCGAACCGCCCCATCGCCGCGAAGTTCGAGGTGTGCGGGTCGAACGCCGCGATCCTCCCGTCCTCGATCAGGACGTCGTCGAGCGTCAGGAACAGCTCGCTGTCGATGGACGGCCAGTACGAAGGATCGACGGGGTCGACCACGACGTTCGCGTAGAGGCCCATCTCCTGAGCGAAGTCCTCCCGCATGTGCGGGTGGTACCAGTACAACCCGGGATCGGGGAACGTCAGGCGGTGCGTGTAGCGCCCTCCCGGCGGGATCGGCTCCTGCGTCTCGCGTGGCACGCCGTCGTAGCGGTTCGCTAGACGGAGGCCGTGCCAGTGGACCGTGGTGCTCATCTCCGTCTCGTTGTGGACGTCGACGAGGATCTCGGATCCCTGACGGACGCGCAGGATCGAGCCGGGGATCGACCCGTTGTAGGAGAGCATCCGGAACGTCGTGTCGCCGATCCGCTTCGCGACGTGGTGGATCCGCAAGACGAACGTCCCGCCGTCCTCGACCGCGACGATCGACGGCCGTTCCGCAAGGGGCAGCCCCTCGACGTCCTGGCTCAGGGCGGCCGCGCTCAGGTCCTCGACGTGCGGATGCGTTCCGGCTGGTTCGTCCACACGACAAACGCTCGCCCGGACCCCCGACGGGCGTCAACGGGGTTCGGCGAAACCCGAGAGACCGGATTCGGCTCTGGTCCCCGGACCGACGCGGAGACCGGGGCCGGCGTCCTCCCGCCGGCGATTGCCGGCCCGGGAGTGTGGAGGACGCGTGCTTGTGTTCCTCCCAACGCGGCTGACCTTCCGATCCAGGCTACGAAGCGACCGGTCACGCCGCTCGTCCCAGAAAAGGCGCGCGTCTTTTGGCCGGCAAGCCGGTCGTAACCAATCCGTAACGCGGTTGCCCACGAACAACACCCGACAGCCGCCGAACGGAGGACAGCCATGACCGCTACTCGAACTGCGCCTACGCCGGGCCGAAAGCCCCTACTCACGATCGCTCTCGGAGTGGCCGCGTCGCTCGCGCTCGCCACCTTTGCGTTCGCGCCCGGCGCCTCCAACGCCTCGAGCCACCGCGAGGCCCCGCTCACCGCGGCCGATCCTCAGGTCGACAACACCGACGTCTACGCATTCGTCAGCCCCGACAACCCCGCGACCGTGACTCTGGTCAGCAACTGGATCCCGTTCGAGGAGCCGGCGGGGGGGCCGAACTTCTATTCCTTCGCGGAAGGCGTCCGCTACGACGTGAACATCTCGAACGACGGGGACGCGAGCCCCGAGATCGTCTACCGCTGGAGGTTCCGCGACCACTACCGCAACCCGAACACGTTCCTCTACAACACCGGTCAGGTCACGACGCTCGACGACGAGGACCTGAACTTCTACCAGACGTACACGCTCACGAAGATCCGCGTGGGCAAGGGCTCGCAGACGATCGTGCGCGGTGCCCGAGTGGCGCCCAGTGACGTCGGCCGGGCGTCGATCCCGAACTACGAGACCCTGCGCGACGAAGCCGTCGTGACCGCAGGCGCCGGCGCGAAGGCGTTCGCCGGTCAGACGAACGACCCGTTCTTCCTCGACCTCCGCGTGTTCGACCTCCTCTACGGAGCGGACTTCAGCGAGGTGGGAGACGACACGCTGCGCGGCTTCAACACGAACACGATGGTCCTGCAGGTCCCCAAGACCGAGGTCGCCAAGTCCGGCAATCCCGCGACGAACCCGGTCGTCGGGGTCTGGTCCACCGCATCACGCCGTAGCACCCGCATCCAGAAGGCGGACGGCTCGCAGAGCTTCCGCGGCCGCTGGGTCCAGCTGTCCCGGCTGGGGATGCCCCTCGTCAACGAGGTCGTCGTCCCGGTCGGCGCGAAGGATTACTTCAACGCCTCGAAGCCGAAGGACGACGAGCAGTTCCTCGGCGCCGTCGACGATCCCGAGCTGCCCCGCCTGATCGAGGCGATCTACGGGATCCCCGCGCCGGACTCGAACGAGCAGAAGGCAGGGATCCAGCGAGACGACCTGATCCAGGTCTTCCTCACCGGAATCCCCGAGCTCAACCAGCCGGCGAACGTGGAGCCCGCGGAGATGCTGCGCCTGAACCTGAACGTCGCCCCCTGCGAGCAGGGCACGTGCGAGGAGTACTCGAGGCTCGGCGTCATCGGCGGCGACACGGCCGGCTTCCCGAACGGGCGGCGGCTCGCCGACGACGTGCTCGACATCGCATTGCAGGTGGTCGAAGGCGAGCTGATCGGCAACCCGAACGACCTCGGCGACGCGGTCGACGCGGACGACCAGGAGCTCTTCACGACCTTCCCCTACGTCTCGCTCCCGACGCGCGGGTCCGACCCGGCGCCGCACCAGGAGTAACCGACCTCCCCCAGGGTGCGGGAGCCGTCCGCCCGGCTCCCGCACCCCCTCCCCCTTTCTTAGGAGCCATGTGAAAGCTCGACTCGTCGCAGCAGGAGCCCTCGTTGCAGGAGCAGCGATGTTCACCGGGGGCGCGCTCTCGCCTCTCCGCAACGAACGTCCCGCCTCGGCGTCGGCCCCCGTCGACGTCGACCCGGCGGGCCTCGTCGTTCCCGGAGCGGGGGCGTCCACGGACAATCCGGTCGCAGCGCTCGCGGCGCGCGTCGAAGCCGACCCCTCGAACGCAGAGGCGCACGCACAGCTCGGCCTCGCATATCTCCAGCGAGCTCGGGACGATGCGGACCCCGCCGCCCTGCCGCTCGCGGAGCGTGCGCTGACGCGATCGCTGGAGCTGCAACCGCGTGGAAACCTCGAAGCGTTTCTCGGGATGGCAGCACTCGCGAACGCGCGCCACGAGTTCGCGGAATCGATCGCGTGGTCGCGTCGAGCGATCGCGTCGAACCCCTACGACGCCTCCGGCTACGGGCTCCTAGGGGATGCGTCGTTCGAGCTCGGGCGGGTGGGCGCTGCGGACGCTGCGTATCAGAAGATGGTCGACGTCCGGCCGGACGTCGCCTCCTACGTGCGTGCTTCGTACGCGCTGCAGTACCACGGGAGGACCAAGGCCGCCATCGGAGTGATGAGGCTGGCGCTGAAGGCCGCAGGGCCGAACGGCGAGACCGCCGCTTGGGTACGACACCAGATGGGCGACGTGTACGCGGGCCTCGGCGACAACCGCCGGGCCGCCCGGCAGAACCGCATCGGGATCGCGCTCGCTCCCGGCTACGCGCCGCCGATGGTGGGACTCGCCGAGGCGCACATCGCGAAGGGGCGTCTCGAGCAGGCGACCGAGATCGTCGAGGCGGCCGTGGCCGAGCTCCCGGCGCTCGAGTACCTGATCGCGCTCGGCGACCTCTACCGCGCGACGGGACGTCACGACGACGCTCGCGCGCAGTACCGAGTGGTCGCCGACAAGCTCGGCGAGTACCGGCACAACGGCGTTCTCCCCGACGCGGACTTCGTCGTGTTCTACGCGGATCAGGGGATCCGGTCGCGCGCCGCGTTGCGGGAAGCCTTTGCGATCTACCGCGATCGCCCCACCGCGAAGACCGCCGACGCGCTCGGATGGATGCTGCACTCACTCGGACGCGACCGCGCGGCGTGGCGGTTCGCAACGGAGGCTGTGCGAGCGGAGCCCCGTGACGCGCTCACCTCGTTCCACGCCGGAGTGATCGCAAGGTCCCTCGGCCGCGACGCTGCCGCGGTCCGCCTTGCGAGAGCTGCGATCACGCTCGATCCGTCGTTCTCCGTGATCCACGCTCCGACGGCGCGCCGGATGGCGGGACGGGCATGACCCCCTGGAGGGTTGGCGCGATCGCGTGCGCCCTCGTCTCGCTCGCGGGATGCTCGCCTCAGGCCACGAACGTCGACGACCTCGCGGGGTTGGCGACGGCTGTGTCCGAGCAAGGCGTGCGGTGTGACGCCGTCGATCCGGCGCAAGGGACCGACCTCGTGAAGGAGATCGGTGCTTGCGAGGGCAGCGACGTGACGCTGTACGTGTTCGAGAGCGCCGAGGCGCTCGACGACTGGGAGAAGGTCGGACCGCTGGTCACGCCCGCGGCCGTGGGCGCGAACTGGGCAGTGACCGGCGAACCCTCTGCCATCGAGCGCATCGCCGACGGCCTGGGTGGAGAGATGGTCCCGGCCGAGTAGCCGGCCCGGCAAGAGCAGAGGGGGCCGGAGACAATCCTCCGACCCCCTCGTTCATCGGCGTAGACCCCTTCAGCCGCCCGTGCAGTCCGCGATGTCCTGCATCAGCAACGGGAAGTTGACGTCGACGGTCTCCGTGCCGACGTGGACGTAGCGGTTGCCGACGCGAGGCGTGGGCTTGGTCTCGACCACGACGATCTCCTTGTCCCGGAGGCAGTCGACGGCCTCCATCGGGAGGAACGGCATGACCTCGCAGTCGATGTAGTTCTGGATCCACAGCCTTGCCCACCAGGCGGCGCCGAGGACGTCGTTCGGGACCTCGCCGTAGTTCAGGTGCAGGCCGGTCTCGTCGACGTAGACGCCGTTCCACGGCGGCATCGTCGGCTCCGGCCCGCACGCCTCCGCGTGCGCCGCCGGCGCGGCTACCAAGATCATCGCTGCCGCCACGACCCCCGTCGTCAACAGGGCTAGTGCGCGCTTCATGGCGCTCTCCTCTCATCCGCCCGCCGGCACGGTCCGTACCGGCTTCCCGGCGAATCCTTTCGAGGGGGGCGCCGTTCACTCCTGCGGGTGGAGACGTCTTCGACCCCAAAGGGCCACGCCGATGGGCTCCAGCTAGTCCCTGACCCGGTTTGCGACGTCGAGCTACGACTAGAACGTCACCCAAACCGTTACGCCGCCGGCTTGCTGGGTAGTCTCGGCGGCCTTCCGCCACAGGCCCATCGCCAGTGGCAACGCGCCCACGCTGAAGTAGCCGATCTCGTTGTAGTCACTCGAGGCAAAGCTGAGGCTGGACACGTCTGCTGCCGGGCAAGGCGGAGCGAACGCCGTCTGTCCCGGCGGAGGCGTCCGGGTCTCGTAGATGCAGGACCCCGCCTGCGTATCGCTTCCTTCGCCGTCCAACCACAACCCCGCCAGCGCGAACCCCGACCCTTCGAACGGAGCATGCCGGCCCCCGTAGTAGACGCTGCCTTCTTCTTCGTCCTCCACCGACAGCGGCGCCAGCGTGCGCAGCTCGCTCTGGACGGGACGCGAAGGCGACAACCTCTTGTATCCCGAGAGATCCGCGAGATCGATGCGTACGCGGGCGGGTGCTCCGTCGGCGATGAAGTACAGGCGGTAGTCGCCTGCGGGGAGCACCTGCCGTCCGTCGGACTCCACGAGGTTCTGCGAGAACATCCACGACGTTCTGAATCCGCTCGTCTCGCAGGCGCGTTCTGCACACCGCCCAAGGCTCCAGATCGTCAGCGAGGGGCCGCTGCCGAGCTCGCCGGGCTGAGCTTCCTGGGTCAGCACGGCCGCAACGAGGCGGCCGTCACCTCTGATCCGGAAGGGCAGCCGCGTAGCGGGCTGGTCCTCGTCCTTCGCGTGCGGGTCGACGTCGGTCGTGAGACGGATCCGCATCCACGCGGATCCGTCCCCCACGATCTTCGTGACACCACCGAGACGATGCCGGGGGCGAACCGATGCCGCAGCCGGCGTGAGTGGCCCGGCGACTGCTTGAAGCAGAGTGATCGACAAGACGATCGCGGCCATCGAACAGATCCTCTTGCGCGTCGTCGTCATGCTCTTGAGGTTCGCCATCGGCTCGCCCTCTCCCCTAGAACGGCTCAGATGACTTCACAGGTCAACGTGGTGGGCGGCGAGCTGACCCAAACACCGGTCCAGGGCTTCTCCTCCAGCGCGTAGCCACCGCCCGTGACGACGGTCCTGTACGACCAGGTCCCCACTAGGCACGGACCGCTGGTGGTGGCGCTGACGTTGGCTGCCGCCTGACGGACGTTCCCGCCGCAGACGTGGTCCACCCAGGTGACGGTCTCGGCCACGAAAGCCTGTCGCACCTGGATGCACACCTTGACCTCGACCTCGTCGAGGACCCTGGTGCAGTTCACCGAACCTGAAGCCGTAACGAGGGAGCCGGATCGCGCGGGCTGGGTCCCCGAGATGGAACACGCCTTGGGACCTACCAGCGAGTTGACGACGGATCCCGAGTCGTACCAGGGATCCACTGCAACGGCCGACCCGATGCCGACCATGGAGAAAGCCGCCACGGCGGCCGTGAACATCACCAATCGATTGGATCTCTTCATCGTGTAGTCCGTTCCCGGGACGACGGGCCTCGCTCGGAAGCGAGACCCGTCATCCTCGAATGTCGAAGGGTTGGCTTAGAGGAAGCAGTCCTGCAGCGTGGAGCCGCTGTGAAGGATTCCGAGGAACTGGGGGTCCGAGCTGTCGGCGTTGAAGCCTTCGGCTACGACCCTCGTCCGGTAGAGCATCGCCCCGGGAAGGCACTGAGCCCTCGCGGTGTCGTTCAGGCCCGACGAGTTGAGCGCTGCCTTCGTCGGGTTGCAGCGCACGTCTTCCCACGTCGTCTGCTCCGCGACGAACGCCTGCTTGGCCTGGATGCAGACGGTGATCGTCATCTTGGCGTAGGTCTTGTTGCACGACGTCGAACCCGAGCCCGCCATCTGGTTCGCGCTGACGACCGGGGTGGACGCCGTCACGGAGCACGTCCTCGGTCCCGCTACGCCGGTGATCGTGTCGCCTGAGATGTCCCAGACGTCGATGATGTTCATGGACATGGAACCCTCCGGCTGAGTCATCTCCGGAGCGCTCGCCTGAGCCGGGGTTACCTGGAGCAACATGAATGCTCCCAGTGACGCAGCCATTGCTGCCTTCTTGATCCTGCTTGCACCGATTCTCATTCCGTTTCCTCTCGCAGTCGATTGCCCGCACGCTCGTGCCGGCATTGGAGAGGTTCGCCCATTTAACTAGGTCACCTTCATAAGAAGCAAAGAAATAGGCACAGATTTCTATGCACGTATTGCTGAGCGGGCGTAGCTCGCGTCGAGCGCGCCTCTACGGGAGGTCTATGAGCTGGCGCTTTCCGGGAGGCGGCGGGTTCACGATCCCGAGCCCACCGTCGGCGAACAGGATGGCCTCGCACCTCTGACGGGTCTGTTCGAGCAAGGTCAGCAACCCGCTCCCCCGATCGCCCAACGCGAGACGCATGAACCGGGCGTCCAATTGGTCGGCGACTCCGAAGTTGCGGGAGCGAAACGTCTGGTTGCTGCGGAACCACTCGGACACGACAGGGCTGACGTGGCCCCTGCTCTCGGCGAGGTCCAGCAACGCACGGACCATCATGCCGAGCTCGAGCGACGCCCGAACCTCGCCGCGTACGTAGTCCAGGACGAAGTCCCAGTCGTCTCCGAGGGATTCCCGCAGCGGCTCGAACGCCCGGCCGAGATCCAGGTCGTCCAATACACGCTCGACCGTGTCGAAAGACTGAAGGGTCGGGAAAAGGTGCATATCCCACTATCCCATGGAAAAGGGTCGAGACAAGGGGACGAGCGGGGTCAGTCGAACTCGAGGATGGGCATCATCGGATCCTCGCCGACCTCCGCGAGCGCCTCGTTGATCGTCTCCGCGAGGAGGTTGTACTGGGAGACCTGCGGCTCGGTGTTCCCCCGTAGGTATGACAGCACTGCGGAGCGCTTGGCGCGGCCTCCCGCCTGCCAGTAACGGGCCCAAAGCTCGTCCTGCGTGAGCTCTGCCGCCTGACGGCCTCGCTCCAGCGCGGCCGCGACCTCGGAGGCTGTCGTCATCTTCCCTTCCTGTCTCCTTCCGCCCGCGTCCAATATATTGCGCCCAGGAGGGTTATCCCAGTAATCTCGCCGCGATGATCCGGGTCGAGAAATAATGTACAGATTTCTGTCTCAGAGGGAGGAGCGACCCCGTCCGCGCCTAACCTCCTTTCAGGACACCAGACGGGAGACACGTGACGCGATACGCCTTCGGGCACCGACGAGCACGATCGATCTGCCGGACCCGCGCCCTGGGTTGCGCCGGCGTGGCGCTCGCCGCCCTGCTGCTGCTCCCGGCCACGGCGCCCGCGAGCGTCGCAGAGGCGACCACCCGCTACAGCGTCGATACCCTGCGCGCCGACTGGATCCTCCCGACGAAGTCCGAGGGGGTCCTCCGGTATCTGGTCGTCCACGTGTACAAGAGG
>DASQEJ010000115.1:0-10626 GCA_035633715.1 Actinomycetota bacterium
GCGAGGACGAAGAGGGCGAAGATCCCGAACATGAAGCCGATGTCGCCGACGCGGGTCGTGATGAACGCCTTCATCGCGGCCGACGAGTTCTCCTTCTCCTCCCAGTAGTGACCGATGAGGAAGTAGGAGCAGACGCCGACGCCCTCCCACCCGACGAGCATCTGGGTGAGGTTGTTCGCGATCACGAGGAAGAGCATCGAGCCGGTGAACAGCGACAGCACGCAGTAGAACCACGTGTAGCGCTTGTCGTCGTGCATGTAGCCCGTCGAGTAGATCTGGACGAGCATCGAGATGAACGTGACGACGACGAACATCAGGCCCGCAAGGAAGTCGTAGCTCATCCCGAACTCGAGCTCGAAGCCTCCGGGGAACTCGAACCACGTCCACGCCTTCTCCACGGGAGCGCTGCCGGAGGCCAGCTCGGCGAACCCGATCAGCGAGAGCACGAACCCGATCGCAACCGCCGCGATGCCCACTGCGTGGCCGCGGTTGCGCATCCGCTTGCCGAAGAACCCGATGACGATCGCCGAGATGAACGGCAGCAGCGGGACGATCCACATGTACTCGGTGAACGTCCCGTGGTGGAGCTCGTGCCCCGTCTCCTCGGCGGCGAGCAGCAGCAGTTCGGTCACGCCGTCACCACTTCATCAGGGACATCTCGTCCACGTCCACCGTCTGCCGGTTGCGGAACATGAGGATGACGATCGCCAGGCCCACGCCGACCTCGGCGGCCGCTACTGCGATCACGAACAGCGCGAACACCTGACCGGACAGGCCCGCGTCCTGCAGCATCGAGGAGAAGGCGACGAGGTTGATGTTGACCGCGTTCAGCATCAGCTCGATGGAGAGCAGGATCAGCACCGCGTTCTGCCGCGCCAGGACCCCGTAGATCCCTACGGAGAACAACAGCGCCGACAGCACGAGGAAGTACGAGACCGGCATCTATGCGCTCTCCTCGTCGTCACGTCTCGCGATCACCACGGACCCCACGAGGGCGGCCAGCAGCAACACGGACACCACTTCGAAGGGGAAGACGAACTCGGAGAATATGGCCTCGCCGACCTGCTTCGAGGTCGTCCCCTCGGTGCGGGTGAAGTCGATCTCCTGGCCCTCGAAGGCGTCGACCATGATCACGCTCGACACGACGAACACCGCGAGCGCGGTGATCGCGGCGAGCGGACGCTGGTCGTTGTCGAAGCTGCCCTTGCCGATCGGGGCCCGCGTGAGCATGAGCCCGAAGAGCATCAGCACGACGATCGCGCCGACGTACACGAGGACCTGGACCCAGGCCACGAACTCGGCGAAGAGGAGCACGTACATGATCGCCGCGCCGAGGAGCGTCGCGACGAGGTAGAGCGCCGCGTGGACGACGTTGCTCGAGGTCACGACGCGGATCGCGGAGACGCCCATGACGACGGCGAAGATCCAGAACAGGATCTCGTAGACCTCCATCAACCCTCGCCTTCGGGAGTCTCGGGCGCCACGGGGCCCTGCGGGGGCTGCGGCTCCTCGGCCTTCGGCGCGCCGCCCGCCACCGGAGGCGTCGGGCGATCCGTCTGGGCCGGCGTCCCCGCCCGGCGGATGCCGCGCTCGGCCTTCACGCGGGCCACCTTCGCCCGGGCCTCGGCCACCTGCGGGGACGAGCCCTTCGCACGCTGCTCCTCGAGCACCTGGCGGTAGACCTCCTCGGGGTCCTCGAGGCGCTCGAGCGCCACCGGCTGGGGGTTCTCGTGCGGGACGTCGACGTTCGGTCCGGGCATCGCCTCGAACTGCTGACGCTCGCGGTCGGACAGACCCTTGTCGGTGAGGTCGGCGGCTGCGCCGGTGGGGGCGGGCGTCTGCGGGTCGACCTTCTCGGCAGCGGGGACCGCCGTGGCCTCGGGCTTGCTCGGCGTGCCCTCAGCAAGCGTCTCGCCGCTCATCTTCGCCGGCTGCTCGGGCGGGCTCTCCATCTGGGCCTCGTCCGACTTGCTGGCGCCGCTCGCGGCGTCGGGGGTCTTCGAGTCCGGGACCGTGTCGACGCTGCGGCCCGCCTCGGTCGCCGCCGAGCCGGCCTTCGGCGCGTCCTCCGCCTGCTCCGGCCGCGTCTGCACGGCCGACGACGTCGTGGTCGCGGGCCGGGCCCCGGTAGCGGCCACGGTCTGCGCAGGAGCCGCGGTCGGGACGAAGTCCGGCTCGCCCGGGCGCTGCGCGCCCTGCTCGAGCGGAGGCGGCGGCAGCACCGTCGCCATCCAGTCGGACAGCCGCTCCTTCTCGTGCGTCAGCTGGCGGATGTCGTACTCGGCGTACTCGAACTCGCGGCTCCAGAACAGCGCGTCGTAAGGACAGACCTCGACGCAGATCCCGCAGTACATGCACAGCGCGTAGTCGATAGCGAAGCGGTCGAGCACGTTGCGCTTGCGCTTGCGGCCCCCTTCGCGCTTCGGCGGGAGCTCCTCTTTGTGCGAGTCGATGTAGATGCACCAGTCGGGGCACTCACGCGAGCACAGCATGCAGACGGTGCAGTTCTCCTCCTTCAGCGCGATCACGCCGCGCGTGCGCGCCGGGAGGTCCTGCTTGACGTCGGGGTACTCGATGACGGTGTTGTGCTTGAAGAGGTGCTTGAGCGTGACCTTCATGCCCTTGAGGAGGCCGAGGCCGAAGCCCGGACGCCGGGCCTGCTTCAGGTTCCCGATCGAAGACGGGTGGTCGTGGGACACGGCCGTGTTCTCGGGCTGACGCTCGTCGATCGCCATCTCTCTCCTAGCTGATCGACTCGGGGGCGTAGAGGACCCATGCGCCGGTGGCGAGGATCAGGACGAGGCCCACGGGGATGAGGAACTTCCACGCGAACTTCTGGAGCTGGTCCTCACGGGCCCGCGGGAACGTGGGACGGATCCACAGGAACAGGAAGATCATGAAGAACGTCTTGCCGAGGAACCACACGATCCCCGGGATCGCCTCGAGCGGCCCCCACGGAGCGATCGGCTTGTAGCCGCCGAGGAACAGCGTCGCGGCGATCCCCGCGAACGCCACCATGTGCCCCATCTCCGCGAACATGTGGGCGAAGATGTAGCGCATCCCGGAGTACTCGGTGAACGGGCCGGTGATAATTTCGGACTCGGCTACCGGCATGTCGAACGGCACGCGCGTCATCTCGGCGACCGACCCGACGGTGAACAGCATGAAGGCGATGAGCCCGATCCCCGGGGGCCATATCGCGAACGGCACGTCCTGGGCCTCGACGATCGAGATGATCGACAGCGAACCCGCCATCATCGCCACCGACGCGGCCGCGAGGACGATCGGCAGCTCGTAGGCGATCAGCTGGGCGGCGGCCCTGAGCGCCCCGATCAACGCGTACTTGTTCGCCGACGACCAGCCGGCCATCAGCACGCCGATCGTCGAGACCGAGCCGACCGCGAGCAGGTAGAAGATGCCGACGTCGAGGTCCTCGACGATCAGGGTCCGGTCCATCGGGATGACGAGGTAAATCATCACGACCGGCACGAAGATCGCCGCCGGCGCCAGCGAGAACACCGGCTTGTCCGCCGCCTTCGGGATGATGTCCTCCTTGTAGAGGAACTTCAGCCCGTCGGCGAGCGTGGTCGCCCATCCGTGGAACCCGCCGGGATACATGGGGCCGAGGCGGTGCTGAAGGTGCGCCATCACCTTGTGCTCGGCGTAGCCGCCGGCGAGCGCGGCGAACGGGACGATCGTCAGGATCGCCAGCAGCTTCAAGACGAGGATCTGCCAGGCGGCGAGCGTGATCTCGGGGATCACCGGTCGATGTCTCCCAGGACGAAGAAGAACGAGCCGAGGATCGCGATCATGTCCGACACGAACGTGTTGCGGAGCACGTGCGGCAACGCGGACACGTTCGAGAACGACGGCGTCCGGATCTTGAGGCGATACGGCTTACCCCCTCCGTCGGACACGAGGTACATCCCGAGCTCGCCGAGCGAGTTCTCCGTGCGGACGTAGACCTCGCCCTTGGGCGCCTGGACCACACGGGGGACCTTGCCCATGACGGGGCCGGGCGGCAGCGCCTCGACGGCCTGCTCGATGATCCGGGCCGACTCGGCCACCTCGTGGAGCAGGACCCAGAAGCGGTCGAAGCAGTCGCCGTTCGGCGCCGAGATGACCTCGAAGTCGAAGTGGTCGTAGCTCGAGTACGGCTCGTCCTTCCGGACGTCGAAGTGGATGTCGGAGCCGCGGGCGATCGGGCCGGAGACGCCGTAGCGGTAGGCGACCTCCTTCTCGAGCACGCCGACGTCGACCGTGCGCTGCTTGAAGATCTCGTTGCCGATCAAGAGGTTCTCGTAGTCCGGCAGGCGCTCGATGGTCTGGCGGACGCCCTTCATCAGCTGGGCGAAGAAGCCGCGCGGCATGTCCTCCTTGAGGCCCCCGGGGCGGAAGAACCCGAAGTGCAGCCGGCCGCCGGTCGCCATCTCCATCGCGAGCTGGATGTCCTCACGCTCGCGGAACGCGTAGAACGTCGGCGTGATCGCGCCGAGCTCGGCGCCGAACGAGGCGAAGAACATCAGGTGGTTCAGGATCCGGTTGGTCTCGCACATGATCACGCGGAGGTACTGGGCGCGGGGCGGGACCTCGATCTCCATGAGGCGCTCGACGGCCAGCGCGAGCGGGAGCTCGTTCTGGATGTTCGACAGCCAGTCCATGCGCGACACGAGGTTCGTGATCTGGCGGTAGTCGCGGACCTCGACGAGCTTCTCGTAGCCGCGGTGCATGTAGCCGATGATCGGCTCGGCGTCGACGAGGACCTCGCCGTCGATCGTCGCCAGCAGGCGGAACACGCCGTGGGTGGCGGGGTGCTGGGGCCCGACGTTGAGGATCATCTCCTCGGTCGCGAGCCTGCCGCTCCCGACGTCCTCGACGGCCTGGGAGACCTGCCTGACGTCCTGCTCGGTGGAGGTCATCGCCTACCTCCCACCCCCCGCTGCTTCCTCCGGGTCCTTCGCGCCGGGCCAGTCCTTCACCACGCGCGTGCTGAGCCGGAACGACTTGAGCAGCGGGCGGCCCTCGAAGTCCTCGGGCAGGTAGAGGTTGACGAGCCGGGGGTGGCCCTCGAACACGATCCCGAACATCTCGTAGGTCTCGCGCTCGTGCCAGTTCGCCCCCGGATAGATCGACGTGATCGAGGGGCACACCGGGTGCTGCCCGTCGACCGGCACGTGGACGTTGCAGTGGACGACGAAGTCCGGCGAGTACACGTGGACGAGGACCTCGAGCCCGCTGCGGGAGCTCTCGTCGTCGGTGTCCTCGTCGCCCCCGCCGAACTCGGACCAGTCGATCGCCGAGAGGAACGTGAGGAACTTGCACTCGAGGCCCGGCGTCTCGGCCAGCGCCGTCATGACCCCGACGAGCTGGTCGGGCTTGCACGTCAGGTCGATCTGGTCGTAGTTGAGGTCGATGCGGTCGGCGCGGTCGCCGAGGGCCTGGCGCACCCGCGCGAGGGCCTCGTCGGAGCCGATCGGCTGCGGCCGTGCAGACGGCCCGAACCGCTGCTCGGGCAGCGCCGCGCCGCGGCCTACCTGCGGCTTCGCCAAGCTAGATCCCACCCGCCAGACCGGGCTCGGGGATGTGCGGGATCTCCTGCGTGTGCCCCTTCCACTTCTCGCGGACGTCCTCCTGGGCGATCAGCTGCTGGAGCCGGATCACGCCATGAAGGAGCGCCTCGGGGCGCGGCGGGCAGCCCGGGACGTAGACGTCGACCGGGATGATCTGGTCGACGCCCTTCGTCACCGAGTAGGAGTCCCAGTAGGGGCCCCCGCAGTTCGCGCACGAGCCCATCGAGATCACGTACTTGGGCTCGGGCATCTGGTCGTAGATGCGCTTGATCGGCGCCGCCATCTTGTCGGTGACGGTCCCGGCCACGACCATGAGGTCGGCCTGACGCGGCGACGCCGGGAACGGGATGACGCCGAACCGGATGATGTCGAACTTGCTTGCGATCGCGGCCCCCATCTCGATCCCGCAGCAGGCGAGGCCGAACTGGAGCATCCACAGGGAGTACCGGCGGCTCCAGTTCAGCAGCCAGGAGACCGGGCCGGGCAGGGCGACCTTCTCGATCACAGCCATTCGAGCACCTTCTTCTTGATCGCGTAGAGGAGGGCGAAGGCCAGGATCGCGATGAAGATGATCATCTCGACGAAGGCCTGCGTGCCGAGCTGTTCGAACACCACGGCCCAGGGGAACAGGAACACGGCCTCGACGTCGAAGATCACGAAGAGGAGGGCGAAGACGTAGTACCTGACGTTCGCCTGGCTCCATCCGGTGCCGATCGGGTCGATCCCGGACTCGTACGTCGTGTACTTCTCGGGAGTGGGGACGTTGGGCCTGACCAGGCGGGCGAGGCCGAGCGTGCCGAACACGAGGGCGAAGCCGACGACGGCGAAGATGCCGATGGTCACGTACTGACCGAAGTAGCCGTCGGGCACGCCGAGAGTCTCCTCTTTCTAGCTCGGTTCCGGGACGCGACGAAAAACGCGAATGTGCTGGTAGGTACGGCGAAAAACTAACACGCAGCACCGCGTGCCCAGGCGTTTGCTCGTTCGTTCGTGAAGGGGTTCAGGCTCCCTTCAGGCACACGATCGGGAGCCGCGGACGATCCGGCGCGCGGGGGCCGCACCAGGTCCGCGGCGGTCTCGCCGGGGTGCCGCACGCCGTGAAGCCCGTGACCGAGAGGACCGGCGCGGCGAGCCGGAGCCGAACCTTACGTCTCGATGACGCCTCCCTTACGGAGCCAGCACGAACGTCGCCGTCACCTCGACGGACGAGGTCATCCGCAGCTCGCAGGGGTCGGTTCCCGAGCAGGCTCCGCCCCACCCCGCGAACGTGTAGAGATCGTCCGGCTCGGCGGTGAGGACCACGAGAGACCCCGGCGAGTACGTCTCGACGCAGTCGGCCCCGCAGTCGATGCCCTCGGGCGACGACGCGACGCTCCCGGCCCCCTCGACCGCGACCGTCAGCTCCGTCGCGGGATAGCCGTCGTTGCGGATCGTGCGCTCGTCGGATCCGGGCCAGTCGCGGTAGACGACGGTCTCGGAGCCGTGGAGCGCGTACATCGGCCCCGGGTACACGCGCGCGCCGTTCAACAGCTCGTCGTAGTGGAGGTGGGGGCCGGTCGAGTCGCCGGTGTTGCCCGAGTAGCCGATGACCTGCCCGCGCGCGACCTGCTCGCCGATCGCCACCGTCGCTCCGCGCGGTCGCAGGTGGAGGTAGCGGGAGTGCCGCCCTGCCGGGTGGGCTATCTGCACGTAGTTGCCGCGCCTGCCGGAGCACCAGCGGTGACCGGGCTTGCAGCCCTCCTCGACGCCGACGACGGTCCCGGGCCCGGCGGCCCTGATCGGCGTGCCGACCGGGATACGGAAGTCGATGCCGGGCGTGGAGTGGCCTCCGTAGTGCTGGAAGGTCCGGGAGATCGAGTAGCTGCCCGTGAACGGGACCCAGTTGGCGGTCTCGTTCGCTGCGGCGGCCGGGACGACGAGGAGCTGGAGCGCGACGAGGGCCGCGAGGCGTCGCTTCTCCCTCACGGGCAATTGGCCTTGCGGTCTCCGCGGTCGGCGACGCAGTTGTCAGTCCCGCCGCCGCCGTCGACGGTGTCGTCGCTCGCGCCGTCCTTGACGTTGATCACGTCGCCCCCCGAGCCCCCCTTCGCGACGTCCGCGCCGGACGTCCCGAAGATCCTGTCGTTGCCGTCCTCGCCGAGGATGTCGTCCGCGCCCTCGCCCCCGGTCAGGATGTCGTTGCCGGGACCGCCCGACACCGAGTCGTCACCGTCGCCGGCGAAGATCACGTCGTCGCCGCCGCCGCCCATGATCGTGTCGTCGCCGCCCCCCGAGCAGATCAGGTCGGCGCCCAGCGTGCCGGTGAGGAGGTCGTTGCCCGAGGTCCCGGTGACGGTGCACACGGGCTGCCAGTCGGGGCTGTAGTCCTTGCCGGGGTGGCTCGTCAGCCTGGTCTCGCCGGTGCCGTCCGGGTTGATCGAGTAGAGGTCGATGTTGCCGTCGCGGGTGCTCCAGAAGACGACCTTCGAGCCGTCGGGAGACCAGTTCGGCTCGGAGTCGTAGTAGTCGTTCTCGGTGAGCCGCTGCTCGTCGCTGCCGTCGGCTGCGACCGAGTAGATCTCGTGGTTGCCGTCGCGGGTGCTGGCGAACACGATGTGCCGTCCGTCGGACGACCAGTTCGGGACGAAGTCGTTCGCCGGGTTGTGGGTGAGCCGGCGCAGGCCCGAGCCGTTGAGGCGGCTCACGTAGATCTCGGGGTTTCCGTCGCGCCGCGTCTCGAACGCGAGCTTCGTGCCGTCGGGCGACCACGACGGGTGCCGTGCGCTCATGCCCGGCGGCGTCACGCGCGTCTCGCGTCCGGTCCCGTCCGCGTTGATGACGTAGATCGAGTACTGCTTGTTGCGCTCGCTCGCGAACGCGAGCTTCGTACCGTCGGGCGACCACGTGGGGGCCCGGTCGTAGTAGTGGTTGAACGTCAGCTGCGTCTGGTCCGAGCCGTCGGCGTTCATCACGAAGATCTCGCGGTCGCCGTCCTCTTCACTGCCCCAGGCGATGCGGGAGCCGTCCGGCGACCACGTCGCCGCGATGTCCCACGACTTGCTGAACGTCAGGCGCTCCTGGTTCGTGCCGTCGGCGTCCATGACGTAGATCTCGGGGTTGCCGTCGCGCCGGGCCTCGAACACGATCTTGCCGTTGTGGCCCACGTACGCGGCCTCGGCCGGCGCGGGGTGGACCGAGAGGCTGAGGCAGAGAGGCGCCACTGCCAGGAGCCCGACGAGGGGCATCGCAAACGGTGGGCACATGTCTCGGAGCCTCCTCATTCCAGATTGCAGGGACACCTTAGTCACTCCGTGTGGTTTGGCGCGGCGCCGAAGGCGCCGCTGTTCTCTGCGCCGGCCTGCGGCCGCCGCCCGTTCAAGAGTCCGTGCTTCGGTCGCCTGGCGCCTGCCCGTTCCAAGGACCGTTCGTCCGTCGCCTTGGCGCGAGGAGGCCGGGCCGCTTGACTGGCTACTTGCGGCCCGGCCCCTCGCCGGCTTGGGTTCGCTAGATCAGCGGGCCTCGGACGAAGACGTCGTAGGCGCCGTTCGTGTCGTCCTCGACCAGGTTGCTGGCGGCCGAGGCGAAGCAGACGTACCTGCCGTCGTAGCTGATCGACGGATCGTCACCGGGGTCGTTGCTCGGGCCGTTCGCCTGCTCGCCGTCGTTGCCGACGCTGACCCGCTCGGTCTGGCCGGTCTGGCGGTCGTAGCGGAAGACGTCGATGCCCTGGTACGTGTTCGGCGTGCCGTTCGTGTCGCCGGGGACGAGGTTCGAAGCCCAGGACTGGAAGGCGACGTAGCGGCCGTCACCCGAGATCGCCGGGATGAAGCTCTCGCCGTTGGCCTCGGAGCCCGCCATGCCGCGGCTCACACGCTCGGTCTCGCCGGTCGAGAGGTCGTGGACGAACACGTCCGTCATGTTGTTCGAGTCGTCGTCGACGAGGTTCGAGGCGTTCGAGTGGAAGGCGACGAAGCCGCCGTCGGGCGAGAACATGGGGGCCGAGCTGTCGCCGTTGGCCTGCGTGCCGTCGCTGGCGATGCTGATCCTGATCGTCTTTCTCGTCGCACGGTTGTAGACGAAGACGTCGGCCCTGCGGTTCGTGTCACGCCGCACGAGGTTGTTCGCGTAGGAGACGAACGTGACGAGGCGGCCGTCGCCCGAGATCGAGGGCGAGAAGCTCGACGAGTTGCCTTCCTTCAGCCTCGAGCTGATGCTGACGCGGTTCGTCTTGAGCGTGGTGCGGTCGTGGACGAACACGTCGGAGTCGCCGTTGTTGTCACCCTTGATGGCGAGGTTCGAAGCGTTCGACGTGAAGGCGACGAAGCGGCCGTTGGCCGAGATCGACGGGTCGTGGCTCGAGCCGTTGGCCTCGCCGAGGTCCGAGCGGATGCTGGCCCGGTTCGTCCGGCCCTCGTTGCGGTCGTACACGAACACGTCCTCGACGCCGTTGCGGTCGCCCTTGATGGCGAGGTTCGTGGCGTCCGTGGTGAACGCGACGTAGCGGCCCGTGTGCGACAGCGACGGCGCCTCGGAGGAGCGGTTCGCCTGCGTGCCCGTCGAGCGGACGCTCACGAACTCGGGCGCCCCGTTCTCGCGGTTGAACAGGAACACGTCGGTCGCGTCGTTGCGGTCGGCGCCGATGAGGTTCGACGCCCTGGACGTGTATCCGACGAAGTTGCCGTCGCCGGAGATCGCGCACCAGAAGCTGTCGTCGTTGCCCTCTACGCCGTTGGCCCGTTCGCTCACCCGCTCGGTGCGCGCCGTGGGTTGGGCGACCGCCGCAGTCGCGGTCGCGAGGCACGCGAGCACGCCGACGAGGCTCCTGACAGTCCACTTCGAGGTCATAGGACCCTCCTTCGTCTCTCCGGAGCACCGCCGAGGCGGCGCTTCGATCCACCCACCGGCTCTGTTGCCGGCTCGTGGACTCAGGATCGAGAAACCGAGGGCGCGCGAGTACTCAGCGCTTTACGGATCGAGTGCTAAATCCTGAACATCTAGGTCGCGCGGCGCTTCAGCGCCTCCATGTCGAGCACGGTGATCGATCGCCTGCGGGTCTCGATCCAGCCGCGGTCGCGCA
>DASQEJ010000116.1:0-7370 GCA_035633715.1 Actinomycetota bacterium
GTTTACTGCTCCTTCGGGGCCGTCTACGACTATGTCTGCGCGGTTCAGTAGCGCATCGGGGGCTTCGTTCGATCTCACTGCTATTCGGAGGGTCGCGACGCCTTGTTCGCTTAGGGCGTCTAGGGCGTCGAAGCCTGGTAGGTCTACCGTGTCGTCTCCCGCGAAGGCCACTGCTTCTAGGTTCGTCGATCGGTCTTCGATCACTGCCGCCTTCGTGAAGTCGATCGCGGGCCTTAGCTCGTAGGAGGCTCGGCCCGGCACGCACGTCAGATCGTGTTTCGTCGCCAGCTCTTTCGCCAGGCTCCCCAGGGCTCGTTTGGCTTCTGCCGGGTCTTCGGCTGCTCTGTAGTGCAGCGTCACCATCACTGCCTTGTCTTCGACTATCGCTCCGGTCAGGCCCGCGGATTCGATTCGTTCGGTTGCTTCTTCGTGGACCTTCTTCATCTGCGGCTCGAACGGCTTAGCTCGCGGCGACAGCTCTACGGTTCCGTTGGTTGCCCTCTGGGCTCCGTGGACTCCCCAGATCTCTACTTCCGGGCCCAACCACTGCACCAGCTCGTTCGCCGAGCGGCCCGAGACGATCGCCACCACCGCGAACTTCCGTGCGAGGGCCGTGAGCAGGTCCGTCGCGCCGGGGGCCGGGCGTGCATCCGCCGGGATCGGGACGATCTCCGACAGCGTGCCGTCGAAGTCCAGGAAGATCCCCGCGCTCTCGGGCCGTTCCAGGAAGGGACGCAGCAGCTCGTCGGACACCGTTTGGAGGGTACCGGCCACTACACTGCCGGGATGCCCCGCCGGCTCCGCGCGCTCTCGTTTTTCTTGCTCGCGCTCGCGGCGTGCCGGCCCGACACCGTCGACCTCGCCTATCGCTTCGCGGAGGGGTCCAGGCAGTACCGCCTCGAAGCCTCGATCCAGAGCCGCTGGGACATCGGCGCGAGCGGAAGCGGCTCGTGCCACGTCGTGCTCGACGTCTCCGAGGAGGTGCGCGAGCAGACGGACGAGACGGCGGTGGTCGAGGTCGCGATGGAGCCCGTCGAGGTCGAGGAGGAGGGGCTCGGCTGCCCCCGCGGCGGCGGCTTCACGCTGGAGGTCGATCCGAACGGCCGCGTGCTGCAGGTCCTCGAGGTGGGCGGCGTCGACGCGACGGAGCTCGCGCAGGAGGAGGTCGCGTTCATCGGCACGTACCGCCCGACGCTGCCGGGGTCGCCGGTCGCGCTCGGGGACGTCTGGCAGTCCGCGCCGCAGCCGGAGGTGGGTTCGATCGCGCAGCTGGCGACACAGGGCGAGCTCGAATCCCTCTACATGGCCGACGACGGTCCGGTGGCGGAGCTCTCCTACGGGGGGAAGGGCCCGCTCGAGTGGCAGACGCAGCTACCCCAGGGGAGCGCCGGCCTCGCGGGGACCGCGGAAACCGAGGCGACGGCGACGTTCGACATCGAGCGGGGGGTCCTGCTCGCGGCGTCGTCGGTGCTCAGCGGGGACTTCGACGTGCGCGTGCTGCCGTCGTCGGGCGGGCGGACGCCGCTCACCGGGAGGCTCAGCCTCGATCTCGAGCTGACGGTCTCGGCGAGCGACTAGACCTCGTCGGCGCCGACGACCACGTGGAGGCTCACGGTCGTCGAGAGGTTCTCGGGTTTGACCTCGGCCACCCAACCGAACTTGTCCGCGAGGCGCTGCGCCGCCTCCTTGGCCTCTTCGGTCGACCAGAACACGGTGGTGGCGTCGTAGCGAGAGGACGCCGACTCGACGGCCACGACGGTGAAGCCGAGCTTCGAGAGCTTGTCGGCCATCTGGTCGTGTGCGTCGGCGGAATCGGTCGCGTTCAGGACCTGGACCGTGATCCCCTCGGTGATCAGGGGCTCCTTCGGCTCGGGCGTCGGGCGGGCCGTCGGCTTGGGCGTGGGCTCGGCGGAAGGAGTCGACTCGTCCTTGGGCTCGGAGGTCTCGGGCTCGGCCGTGGGCTCGCGCTTCGGCTCGGGCGTGGCGGTCACGGCGGCGGCGGGCGAGGTGGAGCCTCCGGTTGCGCCGCTGACGGCCTCGACCGCGATCCAAACGGCAGTTCCGACGACGACCGCGATCAGGACCCACGGCAGGAACCAAGCCACGACGGACTTGTAGAAGTGCATCTGGTCGGGCGACGAATGGCGGCCCGGGGGCACGGCGGGGACCTACTTCCTGCCCGGCGAGTACTCCGCTCCGAGGAGGCGGGCGACCCGCTGCCTCTGGCGATAGGTGCGAAGCCTCTTCAGGCGCTTGACGAGGATCGGGTCGTGCGCCAGCGCAGCCGGGTTCTCGAGCAGCTCGTTCAGCAGCTGGTAGTAGCGCGTGGCCGACATGTCGAAGCGGTCACGGATCGCCTGCTCCTTCACCCCGGCGTGCTTCCACCACGATCGTTCGAAGTCGAGGATCGCGACGTCGCGCTCGGACAGGTCCCCCGCATGCTCATCCATGGAGCACAGCCTATGGCGGGGTCTTTCGCGAGGCGCGGATTTTTGCGCGCTTCCGCGTCGCCTTGACCGGGACCTTTTCGCGCGTTCGACAATCTCTCAACCAGATCGAGCAGGGGAACGCGAGGGCCGGGTCGAAGGAACCACCGCCCTCGTCCCCTGCAAGAGGAGGTATGCGTGCTCCGTAGATCCAAGTCGCTGGTCGCCGCGGCGGTCGTGGCCGCCGGTCTGGTCGGCGCCGCCCCGGCGGGCTCCGCGTCCGCCTCCGCAGCGATCGGCCCCTGTCAGGTCCGGCCGATCGCCGGAGTGCAGGAGTGGTACCAGGAAGTGCTCGTGACGGGCTACGCGGCGCCCCGCGGCGCGATCGACGTCGACCTCACGTGCGGCGTGGTGCGCTACGGCGTGACCGTCGCCTATTCGCCCGACCTCCTGGCCGGCCCGGTCGGCGCGGTCGCCGAGGTCGAGAGCGTGCACGCCGGGAAGGTCTCCGCCTGCTACATCCTCAGCGTCACGTACATCGACAACTACACCTACACGAACACCTGCCCGTAGAGGAGGCCTCACATGCTTCGACGTCAGAAATCGTTCGCCGTCGTCGCCGTCGCGGCAGCGGCGCTGGCCCTGCTGCCTGCAGGCGCGAGCGCGCGGCGGTCCGACGCGCTCATGGCCGCGTGCCAGGCCAAGCCGCTCGGCACGCACTCCGAGCTCGGCCAGCTGGTGGCGGTCTTCGGCGCGTACAAGGGCCCGGCCGACGCCGCCGAGGAGCAGCTGAGGTCCGGGATCGTGCGCTACGGCGTGACGGTCGACCGCGTCCAGGACCCGCTCGCCGGCCCGGTTGCGGCCCTGGCCGCGGTGCGCACCGTGGGCGGCGGCTCGGTGAGCCCTTGCTACCAGGTCAAGGTCGTCCACCTCTCGGGTGGCGTCACCTACCACGGCAACTGCCCGTAGAGGAGGTCCAGTGCTCATCCGTAGATCGAAGATCGCAATCGCAGCAGCCGTCGCGGCCTCCGCCCTGACGGTCGTGCCGGCGAGCCCGGCCTCGGCGGCGATCGCCCCGTGCCGGGTCGCGCCGCTGTTCGGCGTCACGGGCGGACGGCAGCTCGTCACGATCGCCGGCGCGTACACCGCAGCCGCCACCGACGTCGAGCTGACGTGTCACGCCGTCGTCTACGAGACGGTCTACGCGAGCGCCTCCGAGGACGTCCCCGGTCCCGTGGCGGTCGTCGCGGGGACCGGGTGGGTCCCCTGGGGCGGCGAGGTGACCGCGTGCTACACGCTGCGCGTCGACTATCTGACGGGCCCGCGCTACCTGAGCGACTGCCCATGAGGGCGCGCCGGACGTTGGGCGCGGCGCTCGCCGCCGCCGCCATCGTGGTCGGGGTGCTCGCACCCCCGGCCGCGGCCGATCCCACCTACTGCACGGGGGCGGCCGTCTCGGTCGACGGGCGCCAGATGGTGGTCGAGGTCAACGGGTACTACGCCGACCCGGACGGCTACGACGTCATCCTGAGGTGCTACGTGATCCAGGGCGGACGGGAGCGCGTGGGCCTCACCGATCCCCTCGTGGGTCCCGTCGCCGCGGCCGCGGCAACGGGCGTGATCGATGCGGCCCCGTTCGAGATCTGCTACGAGCTGACGATCTCGGACATGTTCAACGCCTGGGGCTACTACGAGTCGTTCGGGAACTGCTAGGGGAACAGCCCCCGCGTCAGGTGGGCCTCGGCGACCCTGCCGACGCCGATCCAGTGAGCGGCCTGACGCATCGTCAGGTCCTTCGCCTGCGCGAGCGCGTACACCTCGTCGAACGACTTCTCCATGATCTGACGGAGGCGGTCGTTCACGTCCTCCTCGCTCCAGAAGTACGCCTGGATGTCCTGGACCCACTCGAAGTACGAGACGGTGACGCCGCCCGAGTTCGCCAGGATGTCGGGGATCACGAAGATCCCCTTGTCGTTCAGGACCTTGTCGCCCTCGAACGTGACCGGCCCGTTCGCCGCCTCGCACACGATCTTCGCGCGCACCTGGTCCGCGTTCTTGACGGTGATGACGCCCTCGATGGCGGCGGGCACGAGGACGTCGCACTCGATCTCGAGCAGCTCGTCGTTCGTGATCGCGTCGGCGCCCGGGAACCCGGCCACGGTCCCGGCCTCCTGCTTGTGGCGGTTGATGGCCTCGGGGTCGAGCCCCCGCTCGCGGTAGAGCCCGCCGTCGACGTCCGAGACCGCGACGACTCGGCAGCCCGCGTCGTGCAGCAGCTGGGCGGCGAAGCCGCCGACCTTGCCGTAGCCCTGGATCGCGACCGTGACCTCCTCGGGCGCGATCCCGAGGGCGCGCAACGTCGAGAAGATCATGAACATCACGCCGCGCGAGGTCGCGCCGCCGCGTCCCTTGGACCCCCCGATCGCGACGGGCTTGCCGGTCACGACGCCGGGGACGGAGTACCCCTTGTTCTGGGAGTACGTGTCCATGATCCACGACATGATCTCTTCGTTCGTGTTCATGTCGGGGGCCGGGATGTCGCGTTCGGGCCCGATCAACGGAAGGATCTCGGAGGCATAGCGGCGAGTCATGCGTTCGAGCTCGGCGCGGCTCAGCGTGCGCGGGTCGACGGCGACGCCGCCCTTCGCGCCTCCGAACGGGATCCCCGCGATCGCGCACTTCCACGTCATCCACATCGCGAGCGCCTTCACCTCGCCGAGCCCCACGTCGGGGTGGTAGCGGATGCCGCCCTTGGCCGGACCCCGCGTGACGTTGTGGTGCACGCGGTAGCCCTGGTACACGCGGGTCGCGCCGTCGTCCATCCGGAACGGGACCGAGACGATCAGCGCGCGCTTCGGCGATCTCAGCGTCAGGTGGACGCCCGGTGCGAGCCCCATGAGCTCGGCGGCCTCGTCGAGCTGCGCGAGCGCCGTCTCCCAAGCCGTGTCCCCCGGCGCCTCCAGCGGGCTGGTCGTCTGCTCGATCTCCAAGGTGGCGTCTCTCCTAGTCGGTCGGGTGCAGAGCTGGAGACAGGGATCGAACCTGCGACCTGCCGCTTACAAGGCGGCTGCTCTACCAACTGAGCTACTCCAGCGGGCTCTCGCGAGGGTAACTGCTGGGGGGCCGCGCGATCGCTTGGGCGATCCCTTTCAGACCTGGGCTTCCGCGAGGTGGTGCTCGAGCTTGCGCTTGATCCTCTGGAGCGCGTTGTCGATCGACTTCACGTGGCGGCCGAGCATGTCGGCGATCTCCTGGTACGACTTGCCGTCCATGTAGAGCTGGAGCACCTCGGTCTCGAGCCCCGACAGCAGACGGCCCACCGACTGCTTGATCGACGCGATCTCCTCGGCCGAGATCACGAGCTCGGCCGGGTCCGCCATCGCCGACCCGATCAACGCGTCGGACAGCGGCCGGTCCTCGTCCCCCTCGGCGCCGCCCGACGCGGGCTTGTTGAGCGAGACGTAGGAGTTCAGCGGGATGTGCTTCTGACGGGTGGCCGTCTTGATAGCCGTGATGATCTGCCGGGTGATGCAGAGCTCGGCGAATGCGCGGAACGCGGTGTTCTTCTCGACCTGGAAGTCGCGGATCGCCTTGAAGAGGCCGATCATGCCCTCCTGGACGATGTCCTCCCGGTCGGCCCCCGCCAGGAAGTACGTGCGCGCCTTCGCCCGGGCGTAGTGCCGGTAGCGATGTAGCAGGGTCTCGATGGCCTTGTCGTCGCCGTCGCGGGCGCGCTCGACGAGCTGTTCGTCACCTGATTCGGTGAAAGCGTCATGTGCCATCCGCAGGTCCCCCGCCGTTTGCGGTGACTGAGCGTACCCGAATGGCCGCTTTGCGCGACACCTCGAACATGGCGATCGCGCCGGCGACGGCGACGTTCAGCGACGCCATCCGACCCACCGACGGGATCCGCACGAGACCGTCACAGCGCCCGGCCACACCAGTAGAGATGCCCCGGTCCTCGGCCCCCAACACCAGCCCGAGGGGCGGTTCGAGCAGCGTGCTGTCCCACAGGTCCTCGTCCGCGGCCGCGTCGAGCCCCACGATCCACAGCCCGGCCTTCTTCGCCTGGTCGAGGGCGTTGCCGAGGCTGTTCACCCGGGCGACCGGAACGACCTCGGCGGCTCCCGCCGACACGCGCCGGACCGCGCCGGTCACGCCGGCCGACCGGTGGGACGGGACGACGACCCCTTGGAACCCGGCGCCGTCGGCGGAGCGGAGCACGGAGCCGAGGTTGTGCGGGTCCGTGACCCCGTCGAGGACGAGGACCCGCGGGTCCGGTGTCGCGAGGATCTGATCGAGCGGGGCGTAACGGAACTTCGCCGTGAACGCCACGACGCCCTGATGGTTGACGCGCCCCGCGGCCTTGTCGACCTCGGCCTTCGGGACGAGCCGCAGCGGGACGGCGGCCGCCTCCGCGCGGCGACGGATGTCGCCGATGATCCCGGACGGAGCGAGGTCCCTCGACACGAGGATCCGCTCGACGCCGCGGCCGCTCTTCAGGACCTCGAGCACGGGCCGGCGGCCCCACAGGATGCCGCCGTTGTCCTGCTTCTTGTCGTCCTTTGGAGCATCGCCTCGGCGATGCTTCGAGTCGGCGTCGCTCAGGCCGGGCCGCCCAGCCGCCACCGGGGGCCTGCGGCCGTGTCTTCGATCGTGACGCCGAGCGAGGTGAGCCGATCGCGGATCGCGTCGGAGCGCGCGTAGGCCTTCTCGGCCCGCGCCTCCTCGCGCATCTCAAGCAGGAAGTCGAGCAGGCCCTCGACGATGCCGGACGAGTCCTGCGACGACGGGAAGCCAAAGCCGAGGACGCCCGTCAGCTCCTGGAACGTCGTCACGAGCGAGATCAGGTCGTCCCGTTCGGCCTCGCCTCCGGCGAGCGCCTTGTTCCCCTCCTTCACGACGTCGTGCACGACCGCGAACGCGGCGGCCGAGTTGAGGTCG
>DASQEJ010000117.1:0-1652 GCA_035633715.1 Actinomycetota bacterium
AACGACGCGCTCCGCGCCATCAGCCGGAAGTCCGCGGCCAGCGCGATCACAGACCCGGCCCCCGCGGCGATCCCGTTGATCGCGGCGACGATCGGCAGCGGGCAGTCGCGCATCTTCTGGACGACGGCCCCGGTCATGCGCGTGAAGGCGAGGAGGTCGCGGGACTCCATCTTCAACAGCTCGCCGATGATCTCGTGCACGTCGCCGCCCGAGCAGAAGCCCCGGCCCGTGCCCGTGACCACGAGCACGCGCACGTCGTCGCGCAGCGGCAGCTCGTCGAGGAGGTCGCGGAGGTCCGCGTAGACCTCGAACGTCAGCGCGTTGAGGACCTCGGGCCGCGTGAACGTGACCGTCCCGACGCCGTCACGGACCGAGAAGTCGAAGTGCTCCCACTCGCGCGTGAACGGCGCGGACGCGCGCCACGGGCTCACTGGAACGCGTCCAGGCCCGTGATCTCCTTGCCGAGCACGAGCGTGTGGATCTCGGACGTCCCCTCGTACGTCAGCACGGACTCGAGGTTGTTCATGTGCCGGATGACCGGATACTCGAGCGTCACGCCGTTGGCGCCGAGGATCGTCCGCGCTTCGCGCGCTATGGCGATCGCCTCGCGGACGTTGTTGAGCTTGCCGAAGCTGACCTGCTGGGGCGTCGCCTTCCCGTCGTCCTTCATGCGGCCGAGGTGGAGCGCCACGAGCATCCCCTTCTCGATCTCGACCATCATGTCCACGAGCTTGCGCTGGGTGAGCTGGAACGCGCCGATGGGCTTGCCGAACTGGATGCGGGTCTTCGAGTACTCGAGCGCCGACTGGTAACAGGCGCGGGCGGCCCCCATCGCGCCCCACACGATCCCGAAGCGCGCCTCGGTGAGGCACGACAGCGGCCCCTTGAGGCCGGTCACGCCGGGGAGCACGGCGTCCGCGGGAAGCCTGCAGTCGTCGAGGATCAGCTCGGACGTCACCGACGCGCGCAGCGAGAGCTTGCGGTGGATGTTGCGGGCCGTGAACCCGCGGGCGTCCGTCGGGACGACGAAGCCGCGGATGCCGTCTTCGGTTCGCGCCCACACGACCGCGACGTCGGCGACCCCGCCGTTCGTGATCCACATCTTGTTGCCGTTCAGCACCCAGTCGGACCCGTCGCGCCGCGCCGTCGTCCGCATGCTCGAGGGGTCGCTGCCGGAGTCGGGCTCGGTCAGGCCGAAGCATCCGATCGCCTCGCCGGCTGCCATCCGCGGGAGCCACTCCTGCTTCTGCTCCTCCGACCCGTACCGCCAGATCGGGAACATCGCGAGCGACCCCTGGACCGAGACGAAGCTGCGGAACCCGCTGTCGCCCGCTTCGAGCTCGAGGCACGCGAGGCCGTAGCTGACGGCGTTCGTCCCGGCGCAGCCGTAGCCGTCGAGGTGCATCCCGAGGAGCCCGAGGCGGCCGAGCTCCGGTGCGACCTCGTGAGGGAACTCGCCTTCCTCGAACCACTTCTCGATCCCGGGCAGCACCCGGTCGGCGACGAAGCGGCGTGCGGTGTCGCGCACCATCTTTTCTTCGTCGCTCAGCAGCGCGTCGATGCCGAGGAAGTCGAGCGCGTTCATCGCCTGGACGCTACTAGCTTTCGACGACGAGCAGCTCTGGGGGCTGGGGCCCGGCCCCCGTCAGGAG
>DASQEJ010000118.1:0-3814 GCA_035633715.1 Actinomycetota bacterium
CGGCTACGAGGGCGTGGCCAAGTCCTACTCGTGGGAGGACACCGGCGAGTTCGTCGGCGGTCCCGAGGACATCTGGATCTACGAGTGGTCCAACGAGGCGGAGAACTTCGTCTCCGTGGGCCCGGCCTCGGACCTGATCGAGTAGCAACGAGCAACTTCTGGCGGAACCCGGTGGCAGGGGCTGCGGCCCCTGCCACCGCCCGCTCGGGACCTCTTTTTTCGTGGGTGTTCGGTCCCGGTCGCGGCAGGACGTAATGTCAACGCCCGCCGGCGCGGCCTCTCGGCCGCAGCGGCGATGGTTTCAGGGCGGATCACCGACCTACGGGGGGACGGTTGAACTGTGACTTAGGGCTCATAGGGCCCACGTTCGTCACCGGGATCATCCTCGGCTTCCTATACGCGCTAATAGCCCTCGGCTACACGATGGTCTACGGCGTCCTGAAGCTGATCAACTTCGCGCACGACGCGGTCTTCGCCGTCGGTGGAGTCGCTGCGTTCTACGTCTTCGGCGAGTGGTTCGGCATCACCGGGACCCGGAGCGGGCTCAGCCTCGTCGTAATGCTCCTCGGGATGCTGCTCGTCGGCGGCATCGCTGCGGCCGCGAGCGCCGCGCTCCTCGAGAGGACGGCCTACCGGCCGCTCCGGCGCCGCAACGCTGCTCGTCTCTCGTACCTGATCAGCGCGATCGGCGCATCGTTCTTCGCCACGTACCTCCTGCAGCAGGACTTCCTGCTCGGTCCGGGCCAGCGCAACTTCCCGGGGATCCTCGCCGCCGACTCCGAGGCCTTCGGGTTCACGCTCCTCGACTCCCGCGTGACGAACCCCGAGATCCTCGTCGTGGTCGGCGCGCTGATCTGCTTCGTGTTCCTCGACCGGCTGATCAACCAGACGTCGACGGGACGAAGCATCCGTGCCCTCTCCGAGGACCCGGTGGCGTCCCAGCTCATGGGCATCAACGTCGACAAGGTCATCGTCACGACGTTCGTGATCGGCGGCTTCTTCGGCGGGATCGCCGGCGCCATGTACGGGCTGATGTTCGGCAACGTCGTCTGGAACATGGGCTTCATCTACGGCATCAAGGCCTTCACGGCCGCGGTGCTCGGAGGCATCGGTAACATCCGCGGCGCGGTCCTCGGGGCCTTGCTCCTCGGCCTCGTCGAGAACATGAGCGTCGTCTGCCTGGACGCCGAGTGGAAGAACGTCGTGGCGTTCACGCTGCTACCGCTGGTGCTGATCTTCCGTCCGACGGGGATCCTGGGCGAAAGGATCGGTGGCTAGAGATGGCGACTCAGGCACCCACCTCGGGCGCACGGCCGAACGTGCTGGTAGACGGCTGGCGGAAGCTCGGCTACTTCAAGTACCTGCTCGCGGCGGTGATCATGTGGTTCATCCCGCTGCTCCAGGAGCAGGAGTGGATGCCCGCGCTGCAGGGGACCTTCGGGCAGACCGTTCTCTTCAACGTCGGCTACTACATCCTGCTGACGCTCGGGCTGAGCGTCGTGGTCGGCCTGGCCGGCCTCCTCGACCTCGGCTACATCGCCTTCTTCATGCTGGGCTCCTACACGGTCGCGCTGATGACGGCGTCGGGCTCGCCCGACCAGTTCCACTTCGTCGAGTGGACGCCGTGGGCTTCGATCCCGTTCGCCATCGTGATCGCGATGCTCGCCGGGTTCGCGCTCGGCGTGCCGACGCTGAGGTTGCGCGGCGATTACCTCGCGATCGTGACACTCGGGTTCCACGAGATCGTCCGTCAGGCGTCGAACAACCTCGAGATCACCAACGGCTCGCGTGGGATCGCCGGGATCCCCAAGCCGGAGATCGGCGGGTTCGAGTTCGGTCTCGACCCGGCGAACTACTGGAGGTACCTCTGCATCCCGGCGATCATCCTGGCGGTGATCATGATCAAGCACCTCGACAACTCGAGGGTCGGGCGGTACTGGGCCGCCATCCGCGAGGACGAGGTGGCCGCCGCGGCCATGGGCGTGCCGGTGACGAAGATGAAGGTCCTCGCGTTCGTGATCGGGGCCTCCACGAGCGGCATCGCCGGATGGATCTTCTCGGTGAAGAGCGGCTACATCGCACCCAACAGCTTCCCGCTACTCGAATCGATCCTGGTGCTGTCTGCGGTCGTGCTCGGGGGGCTCGGGAGCATCGCGGGGGCAGTGCTGGGCGCGATCCTCGTCGAGGGGCTCCCATCGCTCATCCAGGAGAAGGCGCCGAGCGGCAACGTCCTCGGCTTCGACATCGAGACCGGGCGAATCGCCGTCTTCGGCATCCTGCTGATCGTCGTGATGATCTATCGCCCCGGCGGGCTGCTCGCCGCCAAACGGCGAAGGACCGAGCTCCAAGAGGCGGGAGCCGCCGACGCCGTGATCCACGACGAGTCGGCCGAGTCGATCAAGACGCGCGGCGACTCGCTCTACGACGCTGAGAAGAAGGGCTGACGCGGTGGCTGGATACATGACGGTCAAGAACGTGACGATGGAGTTCGGCGGCCTCCGTGCGCTCTCCGACGTCAACCTCGAGATCAACGAAGGCGAGATCTTCGGGCTGATCGGCCCGAACGGCGCCGGGAAGACGACGCTGTTCAACTGCATCACCGGTGTGTACACGCCGACGAGCGGCCAGGTCGGCTTCGGCAACGAGGCCATCACCGGCAAGCGCCCCGACCAGATCGTCGACATGGGGATCTGCCGCACGTTCCAGCAGATCCGCCTGTTCCCGAACATGACGGCGCTCGAGAACGTCTTCATCGGCGTGGACGCCCGCCACCAGACGAGCGTCTTCGGGGCGATCTTCCGCGGCCCCCGCTTCCACACCGAGGAGAAGGACGGCGAGGAGCGGTCGTTCCGCCTGCTCGAGTACTGCGGCATCGGCCAGTACGCGAACGAGCTCGGCAAGAACCTCTCCTACGGTGACCAGCGCCGGCTCGAGATCGCACGGGCGCTCGGGACGAAGCCCAAGCTGCTGCTGCTCGACGAGCCCGCGGCCGGCATGAACCCCGCCGAGAAGAACGGGCTGCGGGACCTGGTCAAGCGCATCCGCGACGACGGCGTGACCGTCCTGCTCATCGAGCACGACATGAAGGTCGTCATGGGCCTGTCGGACCGCGTCGCGGTGCTCGACCACGGCGAGAAGATCGCCGAAGGCAAGCCCGAGGACGTCCAGAAGAACCCGAAGGTCGTCGAGGCGTATCTCGGCGCCGGCGCCGGAGGGAACCCCGGCGAGAAATCCGCGAAGGGCGCGCCCGTGGACACCGACGAGGTGGGGAAGGGGTCGACGAATGGCTAGCAACGGGACCCCGCTCCTCGAGCTCAAGGACGTCCACGTCCGCTACGGCGTGATCGAGGCCGTCAAGGGCGTCAACCTGACGGTGAACGAAGGCCAGATCGTCACGCTGATCGGCGGCAACGGGGCCGGGAAGACCACGACGCTGCGGGCCATCTCGATGGTCCACGGGCCCTACCAGGGTCAGATCCTCTTCCAGGGCGAGGACATCACCACGCTCCGGAGCCACGAGGTCGTGGAGCGCGGGATCATCCAGGTGCCCGAGGGCCGTCACATCTTCCCGAACATGTCGGTGGCGGAGAACCTCGGGATGGGCGCGTTCCGCTCCAGTGCGACCAAGGCCGAGCTGAGGGACATCGAGGCGCACGTGTACGAGCTGTTCCCGCGCCTCAAGGAGAGGCGGAAGCAGGCCGGCGGCACGCTGTCGGGCGGCGAGCAGCAGATGCTCGCGATCGGCCGCGCGCTCATGGCCCGCCCGAAGCTCGTCATGCTCGACGAGCCCTCGATGGGGCTCGCGCCGCAGGTG
>DASQEJ010000119.1:0-2656 GCA_035633715.1 Actinomycetota bacterium
TCACGAGGTCGGCGGTCACCGGGCCGTCCTGGAAGATGACGACGTCGGCGTAGCCCGGGTCGTCGTCGGGTTTGCCCCCGTCGATCACGTCGTCGCCCGGCCCGCCCAAGAGCTGGTCCCTGCCGCCGCGGCCACGTAGCTCGTCGTTGCCGGAACCGCCGTTCAGCTCGCGGCCTCCGAGGAGCCGGTCGTCCCCCGGGCCTCCGATGACGATCGCCTCGGTCTCGAGAAACCGGTTGTCGGGGTCGCCCTGGTGGCCGACGAGCACGTCGTCGCCGGCGCCTCCGCAGATGCGGTCGTAGTGGTACTCGGTCTCGTCGTTCGCGCCCGCGACGATGCGATCGTCACCGCCGAGCCCGACGATGATGTCCTCGCCGTCGGTCCCCTTCAATACGTCGTCGCCCGGAGTTCCGAGGATCGTGGCCGCCTCGCGCGTGCACCTCGAGTGGGAGGCCGCGGCCGGGGTGGAGGTGGCGCCGGCGTAGGCGACCGACGCGACCAGCGTCGACAGCACCGCGACTGCGGCCCGGTGCCTCATGACGACCAGCTCAACGAACGGATGTCTTCTGCGCGGGTCAGGATCAGCTCCTGCGCTCCCGTGGCGAGGTCGACCGTCACGAGCGACGCCCCTTTCTCGAAGTGGCTGAACGACACCGCGAGCCGCGTTCCGTCCGGCGACCACGCGACTCCCTCGACCCAACACCTCTCGGCGCAGCCGTCGAGCGCGAGCCTCGTGACGTCGCCGCCCCGGATCTCGACGACGAACGACTTGAACGTGCGAGACGCACGGTGATAGCCGGCGAAGGCGATGCGTGACCCGTCCGGAGACCACGACGGGTCGAGGTCGTTTCCGAACCTGCGCGTGACCCGGCGCAGCCGGGACCCGTCGGCCCGGACCGAATAGACGTCCCAGTCCTCGTTCTTCTGCGCGGAGAAGGCGATCCGTCTCCCGTTCGGCGACCACTCCGGCTTCCCGACGTAGCGGAAGTCGTCCACGATCCGCCGGACGCCGGCGCCGTCGGAGGCCATCACGTAGATGCCGGGCCTCCCCGACGTCCCGGAGCGCATCCTCGCGAAGGCGATGCGCGTCCCGTCGGGGGACCAGTCGGGGTCGGTGTCGATAGCGGGGCCGTCGGTGAGCTGCGCGGGGTCCGACCCGTCGGCCCCCATCGTCCAGATCTCGTAGTCGTTGTCCTCGCCGACCCTCGCGAAGGCCAGGGCGGCGCCGTCGGGCGAGAGGTCGGGGGCCCAGTGTCCGGCGTCCGGGTGCTCGTCGGCGGGCACGATCTCCTGCGCCACGCCGGGGCCGTCCGGGTCCACGGTGTGGATGCGGCCGTCGCCGTCGAAGGCGATGACGCTCGCGGGCGTCTGGGCGCTGCCGCTCGGGACCCACGCGCACGTCAGTGCAGCAGTGCAAGCGAGCACCACCACCGTCGCCCTGCTCCAGCTCATGTCGTCTCCTTCGGGATTCGTCTCGTTTCGACCAGCATGGCCGGGGGCCGGGCCGCTGTCTGTAAAGGAATGTGCACACCGGCCAAGCCCGCCCCCTGGAGGAAGACCACCGGCCGGGGCGAATCACCCACCCATGAATCCCATGCGAACGCTCTCGAAGGCGCTGCTGCCGGTCCTCGTGGTCGCGGCTGCGCTCGTCCCCATCGTCCCTGCAGGCGCGCAGGCCGACCCCGGCCCCGCCAAGTGCGTCCGCGGCATGGCCGCCGGCTATCCCTGCAAGGGCATCGACCTCCTCGCCCACGTCTCGATGGGCGCGCTCGAGGGCGGCGGCGTGTCCGACGTCTGGGGCTGGGTCGATCCCGAGACCGACAAGGAATACGCGGTCCTGGCCGGCGCCGGCGGCGTCCGGTTCTTCGACGTGTCGGAGCCGACGGCTCCCGTCTACCTCGGCCGCATGGTCGGCAAGGCCGACGGCGCGCTGATGTGGCAGGAGATCGAGATCTTGAACGACCACGCGTACGTCGTCTGCGACGCGAACCCGTGCGGGCTGCAGATCTTCGACCTGACCCGGCTGCGCGGGGTCGAGGCGGCCCTGCCCGTGTGGCGCCCCGACGTCGTCGTGCCGATCGGCGCGTTCCACTCGATCGCGTCGAACCCCGAGACGAACCACATCTTCCTCAACGGGACCGGCGTCGTCGTCGGCCCGCCGCTCATCTTCGACGTGTCGCAGCCGCTCGCGCCGGTGCCCGTGGGCGCCATGGCCGACGACGGCTACACGCACGACTCCCTGTGCCCGACCTACAGGGGCGTGGACAAGAAGTTCAAGGGACACGAGATCTGCTTCAACTTCAACGAGGACACGATCACGGTCTACGACGTCACCGCGAACCCCGTGGCGCCGGAGCAGCTGGCGCGCGTCACCTACGACCGTGCGAACTACACGCACTCGGGCGCGCTGACGAAGGACCAGTCGTATCTGATCTCGACCGACGAGGGCGACGAGGTCGCCGACCTCCAGCCGTCGACGCTCTACATCTGGGACGTGCGCAAGCTGACGGCGCCCAAGCTCATCGGCACCTTCCAGGGCAAGTCGATGTCGATCGACCACAACGTCTTCTCGGAGCAGGACGCGCTGTACCACGCGAACTACACCAACGGCTTCCGGATCCTCGACATGGCGAACGCGTCGAAGGGCAAGCTGAAG
>DASQEJ010000120.1:0-4377 GCA_035633715.1 Actinomycetota bacterium
CGCGCTCCACGGGCGTCTGGCTCGCGGGCGTGACGAACACCGTCGTCCGGGCCGGCCGCTTCCACGACCTCGATCGCTACGGAGTGCTGGTCTCGGCGACGCAGGACGGCGTGGCGCCGTTCCGGAACAGCGTCGTCGGCAACGACATTCCGGGCGCGGAGCTCGCGCTCGGATGGGACGGGGCGGGCGCCGACAACTGCTTCAGCGGCAACGCCTCCGTGACGCGAACGGCCCCGCCGAACATCCAGACCGACTATGCGTGCGACGAGCGCCCGTTCACGGGCGAGCCGTACGGGCCCGTCCAGGACGACCTCGCGGCCGCGCTCCCCGCGAGCCTCGCCGACGCGACGGCCGACCCCCCGGAGCCCAACCGCCCCGCGTGCCAGAAGGGCAAGCCCGGATGCCACCGCCACTGACGTCCAGCAGCGGGCTCGGCCGGCGCGCCGAACCGCGCGGCGGGCTCGGCCGGCGCGCCGAACGACGTAAGGTGGCCGTCGCATGAGGGTGGGTCGGAAGTACCTGGGTTTGCTGCTCACAGCGGCGCTCGCTGCCCCGCTCCTGTCGACCGCCCCGTCCACCGTCTCTACGGGAGCGGCGCGCTCGTCTCTCACGACGCTCGACCGGACGATCGTGTCGAAGGGCGAGAAGGACCTGGCGTTCGGGCCGGGGGAGCGGCGCGTCACCCGCACGCTCGGCTGGAAGGACCCCGGGGGCCGCGGCATCCCGCTGGTCGGCTTCAAGCAGCTGAGCGACGTCCACGTGATCGACGAGGAGTCGCCGGCGCGCGTCGAGTGGCTCGACGGTTGCGGGACTCCGTTCAACGCCGCGTACCGCGTGCAGGAGGCCATGTCGCTCCAGGTGGGGGACTCGATGCTCCGCCGCCTCGCCCGCATCCGCCGGGGACCGGCGACGAACGTCCCGCTCTCGTTCGTCGTCTCGACCGGCGACAACATCGACAACAACCAGCTGAACGAGCTGCGCCAGTTCATCCGACTGCTCGACGGGAGCTGGGTGGACCCGAACACCGGCGGCCCCGGCTACCACGGCTACACGCAGGAGCACTTCGCGCCGGCGCTGCCGCTCGAGACCCTCGAGCTCGCGCAGAAGCCTTTCGACGCCGTAGGGACCAAGATCCCCTGGTACGCGGTGCAGGGCAACCACGACGGGCTCGTACAGGGCAACGCGCCGCAGAATCCCGGGTTCGAGTCGGTGGCCGTAGGAGGCCGGAAGGCGTTCACGCCGATCGACGGCTACGAGAACTGCCCGGACGATCCCGAGGACTCCGCGCAGATCGAGAACCTGATGACGAACCTCCTCAACACGAGCTCCGAAGACGTGCCCGCCGACGCCGAGCGCGCGTTCGTCGACCACGAGGAGCTCGTCGAGGAGTTCTTCCAGAGCGAGGGCCGCCCCTACGGCCACGGCTTGAACAGGGCCCCCCACGACCCGATGCACGACTCACGCGCGGGCTACTACAGCTTCCCGATGGGGCCGAAGGTGCGCGGGATCTCTCTCGACACGATCTCGTACAACGGGGTGTCCGAGGGGCACATCCCCGACCCGCAGTTCAGGTGGCTGCGCAAGGAGCTCCGCAAGTGGAGCGGGGTCTACTTCGTGAACGGCAAGCGGAGGGTCAACCCGAAGGGGCGCGACCGGCTCGTCGTGCTGTTCTCGCACCACTCGTCGCCGACGCTTCGCAACCCCGGTGGCGACGCCGAGGGCGAGCCGTTCCACTGCTTCCGCAAGACCGACCAGCCCGAGTGCGCCGACGGCGAAGGGCTGAAGGGCCTCCTGCACCGGTTCCCGAACGCCGTCGCGTGGGTCAACGGGCACGAGCACAACAACGCGGTGCGCGCGTTCCCGGCCCCCGGCGACAAGGACCCGGCCCGCGGCTTCTGGGAGGTCAACACCGCGTCGCACATCGACTGGCCGCAGCAGTCGCGCCTGATCGAGATCGCGTGGAAGCCCGGGCGCCGCGCCGACACGGTCTTCATCTACGGGACGGTCGTCGACCACGCTGCCGCGCCGGACCCGAACGAGGGCTCCCAGTCGAGGGTCGCGTACCTGTCGTCGGTGTCACGCGTGGAGGCGCACTACGACGCCTGCGTGCGCGACGGCCAGGCGAACTGCGAAGCGCCGGGCCGTCGCAAGGACCGCAACGTCAAGCTCGTGATCAAGGCTCCCTTCGACCTGGGCCGCCCCCGCAGGTGACTGCGTAAAAGGGGCGAAACCCTGACAGAACAGGTCAGGGTCCCCCAGCAGGAGGCATCTCGTGAGGTTCCGTTCCGCAGCGGCCGCCGCAATCGCCGGCATGGTCTTCGTCACGCTCGTCCCCGCGGCGTCGTTCGCGACGCCCGTCTGCACCGACGGCTACAAAGGCGGGCCCCCTCAGGCCGTCTGCGGCGGGCGCATCTTCCCGGAGGCGGCGGTGGCGCGCTCCTACGTCCAGTACCTCCCGGACCCGTCGGGCTTCCGTGAGTACCAGCACGGCATCGAGTACCTCGCCGAGGCGTACCCGCGCTGGGTCTCGGTCTTCAAGCTGTCCGACGTCTACGAGAAGGACGCCGTCAGCGCGTGGGAGGACGAGATCCGCTCCTACGACAAGGGCGACACCGACGACGGTCTCGAGATCCTCGTCGTCAAGGTCACCGACCACAAGGTCCCCGACAAGGGCAAGGAGACGCTGTTCTTCTCGCTGTCGGTCCACGGCAACGAGAGGGGAGGGCTCGAGGGCGGCCTTCGCACTGCCGAGGACCTCGCCCGGGCCGCCGAGGACGGCGGCACGATCGTGGACGGGATCGACAACTACGAGACGACGACGGGCAAGAAGCCGAAGTTCCATGAGTACGAGGTGCGCGACGTCCTGAAGCGCGAGGCCGTCTACCTCGTCGACTTCAACCCCGACGGCTGGGCGATCGGCGACCACTACCACGAGCCCCCGCTCCCGTACGGCCGCGAGAACTCGATGGGCACGGACCTCAATCGGCAGATGCCGACGGTCGGCCGCATCAACGAGTCGCGCAACCCGCTCGAGGAGAGCGAGATGTTCTACGGCACCAAGTTCATGCACAAGGTGGCATCCGAGGGCATCGGCGGCAAGATGGCGTACGGCGCGGACATCCACGGCGAGCTCACGTCGAACGCGTACATCGACATCATGTATCCGGCGGGACAGTTCGACTCCGTCGACCACCGCCGTCTCATGGCGATCGCCGAGCGCACGAAGTCGGTCGTGGACGCCACCCTCTACCAGGGCATCGTCGACCAGATCGAGGAGGGGAGCGGCGGCAACAGCGGCAACCCGGACTCCGAGGTCCCCACGAAGCCCGCCGCCTGGGGCACCGTCTGGGACACGCTCGGCTACACCGACACGGGGTTCATCGGCGACTACATGGCGACCGACCTCGGCGTCACCGGCATGGACTACGAGATCTTCTTGAACCACACCGTCCCGGACAAGAACTGGAACGTCTACCTCCAGGAGAACCACATCAACGGGACGAGGGCGATCATCAAGACCGCGATGGCGTACGCGCTCACGCAGACGAAGGAGTTCAACAGCCGCACCGTCAGGCTCGACACGAAGGGGACCGCGGGCTTCGTCCTCGATCCCAAGCCCGTCTCGTCGCGCGACAAGAACGGCGCCGGCACCAAGCCCGGCCCGGGCGGGAGCGGCATCGGCGCCGACGGCCGCAGGGTCCGCCAGCGCCACTACACGGCGAGCAACATGAGGTGGTTCCGCGACACCTCGAAGCTGATGCCCAAGCCGTTCGTGCCGATGAGCACGCGCTTGATCGCACGGCAGCGCGGCTACCTCGACAGGCTCGACACGCTGGTGATCGCCGACCGGGCGCGCCCCCGGGACACGAGGGGGAGGGTCGCCAGCCCGAAGACGTACTTCAAGAACATCGCCAGCTGGGTCCGTAAGGGCGGCAACCTCGTCCTGACCGACCGGGCCCTCCGGGTCCTCCACAAGATCGGCGTGGTCGAGGCCGGGGCGGTGAGCAACGTGAGGGTCTACCAGCCGTACGCGGACTTCCAGGACTTCGAGCACCCGATGGCCGCGGGCCTGAGGCCGAACGCCCGCCAGCTCGTCGAGGCCGCGATCCTCGGCTACTGCATCGGGAGCGACTGCTCGCCGATGACGGTCGTCGACGAGGCTGCGTTCACCGAGGCCGGTGGCCACGTCGTCGGCACGACCGGCGACGGCCGGGTGAGCGTCGGCGAGATCGAGCTCGGCAAGGGCAAGATCCGGATCCTCGGCGGAGCGCTGCCGAGGCCGAGCGAGGCCTTCGACCACCGCTACGGGCTGAGGGACTACGCGCTGACGTACTCGGGCCTGTACATCATGGAGAACTCGATCGTCCACGACGCGCC
>DASQEJ010000121.1:0-2560 GCA_035633715.1 Actinomycetota bacterium
CTCGTACCGGGCGACGTCATCCTCGTAGAAGAGGGCGACACGGTTCCGGCGGATGCACGCCTGATCGAGTCCACCGCGCTGCAGGCCTCCGAAGCATCGCTCACGGGCGAGAGCCTGCCGGTCTCCAAACGCGTCGAACCCATCGAGGAAGAAGCGGGCCTGGGGGACCGGAGCAACATGATCTTCTCCGGCACGACGGCGACCTACGGGCGGGGCAAGGCCGTGGTGACGTCCACGGGGATGCGGAGCGAGCTCGGCAAGGTCGCAGGGCTGCTGCGGCGCACCGAGGACGAGACCACGCCGCTCCAGAAGGAGCTCGACCGCACCGGCAAGCTGCTCGGCGGCGTCGTCATCGTGATCGCCGCGGTTATCGTCGCCACGATCCTGCTGGTCGAGCGGGTGCGTGACCCCGCTGCGATCTTCGACGTCCTGATCCTGGGCGTCGCGCTCGCCGTCGCCGCGGTGCCCGAGGGGCTGCCGGCTATCGTCACCGCGGTCCTGGCGATCGGGGTGCAGCGGATGGCGCGACGCAACGCGATCGTACGCAAGCTCCCCGCGGTCGAGACTCTGGGCTCCGCGACGGTGATCGCCTCCGACAAGACCGGCACCCTCACCAAGAACGAGATGACGGTGCGCGCCGTCGTCACCGCGAGCGGCCGCGCGGACCTCGGCGGGACCGGCTACGCGCCCGAGGGCGAACTGCTCCGGCACGATGGGGGGCCTCTATCTGATGCAGCGCTGCGTGTCGAGAACGAGCGAGCGCTGCGTGCAGCCGCCTTGGCCAACAACGCGACTTTAAGCGAGAACGATGGCCGCTGGAGCGTGCAGGGCGACCCCACGGAGGGGGCCCTGGTCGTGGCGGCACGCAAGGTCGGACTCTCAACCGCCGCGCTCGAGGGGCGATTCGAGCGCGTGAGCGAGGTGCCATTCTCCTCCGAGCGCAAGCTGATGAGCACGGTTCACAAGGACGCCGAGAAGCCGGAGCGGCTGGTCGCCTTCACCAAAGGCGCACCGGACGTCCTCTTGCCGCGCTGCTCGCACGAGTTCGTCGGTGACGAGGTGCCCGCCCTAACCGACGAGCGCCGGAGGGAGATCCAAGCCGAGGCCGAGAAGCTCGCCACCGATGCCCTACGTACCCTCGGCGTCGCCTTCCGTTCGCTCCCGCTCGGGGAGCAGAGGACAAAACTCGATGACCACATCGAGCAGGATCTGGTGTTCCTGGGTCTCATCGGCATGATAGATCCCCCGCGCGAAGAGGTGAGAGATGCGGTCGATCTCGCCAAGGGCGCCGGCATCCGCCCCATAATGATCACGGGCGACCACCCCAAGACGGCCGCGGCCATCGCCAATGAGTTGGACATCTCCGCGAACGGCCAGACGGTCAGCGGCGCGGAGCTCGAGAGACTGACCGACGAAGCCCTCGAGAGCGTGGTTCGCGAGACCTCGGTGTACGCGCGGGTCAACCCCGAGCACAAGCTTCGCATAGTGGGTGCCTTGCAGAAGAACGGCGCGGTTGTGGCGATGACCGGCGACGGCGTCAACGACGCCCCCGCGCTCAAGAGCGCGGACGTAGGCGTTGCGATGGGCATCACCGGCACCGACGTCTCCAAGGAGGCCGCCGACATGATCCTTACCGACGACAACTTCGCCTCGATCGTGGCGGCGGTCGAGGAGGGACGTTCGATCTTCGCGAACATCCAGAAGTTCTTACGCTACCTGCTCTCCTCCAACATCGGCGAGGTCCTCACCATGTTCTTCGGCGTGGTGCTCGCGGGCGTGATCGGCCTGAGTGCTGGAGCCGGCGAAGCCGTCGTCTTGCCGCTCCTGGCGACGCAGATACTGTGGATCAACCTCGTCACCGACGGGCCACCCGCGCTCGCGCTCGGCCTCGACCCAGCCGACCCGAAGGTAATGAACCGGCCCCCGCGTCCGCAAAGCTCCGGCGTCATCACGCGCCGCATGTGGCGCGGCATAGCCTTCGTCGGCCTGGTAATGGCGGCTGGAACGCTGCTCGTGCTCGACATCGCGCTGCCCGGCGGCTTGATAGAGGGCTCCAGAGATTTGCCCCACGCGCGCACCATGGCGTTCACCACCCTGATGCTCTTCCAGCTCTTCAATGTGCCGAACGCCCGCTCCGACGAGCGCAGCGCCTTCTCCGAGCTATTCCGCAATCCATGGCTGTGGGTCGCTATCCTGCTGTCGTTGCTCCTCCAGTTCTTGGCGGTCTACGCGCCGTTCTTGCAGCCAGCCTTCGGAACCGTGGGCTTGAGCTCTATGGACTGGCTCCTCTGCGCAGCTATTGCCAGCTCCGTCCTGTGGTTGCGCGAGGCGAGCAAGCTGTTCGCGCGATGGATCACGCGCTTACGAGAGCCGAACGGCGGGAACCTAGGGTATGTGCCCGAGAGAAAGGACGCCTCGTGACCCACGCCGAACAGATGCTCCGGACCAACCCGAGCCCCGCCGCGGTGGACGCCTCCACGCTGGCGGGGTGCATAGAGGCCTGCTACGACTGCGCCCAGGGCTGCACGGCCTGCGCCGACGCCTGCCTCGGCGAGGACGA